>DATLIF010000559.1:0-2777 GCA_035539575.1 Fimbriiglobus sp.
GTGTGGTACGCTGGGCCGGCGCCTCACCTCGTCCTCTCCCGGAGTGGTGCCATGCCCCCCCGACCCCACCGCCGTGCGTTCTTGACCGCCGCCGGGTCCGCCGCCGTTGCCGGTGCGGTCGCCGCCGACCCGCCCGCGAAGCGCATCCGGGTCGGGGTGATCGGCTGCGGCAGCGTGTCCGGCGTGTACCTGCCGCACCTGTCGAAGTCCCCGTTCGTCGAGTTGGTCAGCACCTGCGACATCATCCCGGAGCGGGCGGTGAAGCGGGCGAAGGAGCACAAGGTCCCGAACCACTATCCGTCGATCGAGAAGATGCTCGCCGGGGCGGCGTTCGACCTTTTGGTGAACCTGACCGACATGCAGGAGCACGGCCGGCTGAACAAGCTGGCCCTGGAGGCCGGCCGAAACGTCTGGAGCGAGAAGCCGATCGCCAGCTCCTACGCCGACGGCCGGGCCTTGCTCGACCTGGCGAAACAGAAGGGCATCCGCATCTGGGGTGCCCCGGCGGTTGTGAACAGTCCGCAGTTCGCGTTCATGGCGAAGACGCTCCGCGACGGCACCCTCGGCCGGGTCGCCGCAGCACACGCCAGCTACGGGCACCTCGGCCCGACGTGGTCGGCGTTCTTCTACGAGAAGGGGGGCGGCAGCATCCCGGACCTGGCGGTCTACAACCTGACCAGCCTGACCGGGCTGCTCGGTCCGGCGAAAGCCGTGACCGCGATGACCGGGATCGTCACCCCGCGGAGGAAGGTGGACAACAAGGGGGACATCCGGGTCGAGGCGGAGGACAACGCGATGGTCTTGATGGACCACGGGAACGGGACGTTCTCGCACGTTCAGAGTGGGTTCAACTACTTTGACCCGCACGGCCACGACGGCAGCGGACAGGACCGCTCGACCATCTCGGTAGTCGGGACCGGCGGGGCCATGCACCTGGTCGGCTACGACTGGGCTCCGAACGGTGTGGACCTCGCGACGGTCGCGCAGCCGAAGCTCAAGCGGCACGTCCCCGACCCGAAGGGTTACGTCTGGCAGGAGGGGGCGTCGCACATCGCCGAGTGCCTGGTGACGGGCAAGGAGCCGCTGATCACAGCCGAACACGCGCTGCACGTCGCCGAGGTGTGGGAGGCGGCTCTGAAGGCGCAGGATAGCGGCCGGCGGGTAGCGATCCGGTCCACCTTCAAGTGGCCGGTGGTCGGGTAAGTATCCCCCATTGGGAGGGCGACGCTCCTGCCGAACCTCGAACTCCCAACGGGAAGCGTCACTTCTCTGGCCGCAGGAGAGGGAAGAGGATCACGTCGCGGATCGTCTGGGTGTTGGTCAGCAGCATCACCAGCCGGTCGATGCCGATGCCCAGCCCGCCGGCCGGGGGCATCCCGTGCCGCAGGGCGCGGATGAAGTCCTCGTCCATCTTCGCCATCGACTCCTCTTCGGGGAGTCCGGCGACCTGTTGGCGGAACGTCGCCTCTTGCGTGATCGGGTCGTTCAGCTCGGTGTAGGCGTTCGCCAGCTCCATGCCGCGGACGTACAGTTCGAACCGCTCGGCGAGCCGTGGGTCGTCGGCCATCCGCTTGGTCAGCGGGCACAGCGCGGCCGGGTAGTTGTAGACGAACACCGGGCCGACCAGGTTCTTCTCGACGTGGTGTTCAAATAGTTCGTGAACCAGAACGTCGTGCTCCTTCGGGGTGGACGTGCCGGCGGTCGGGTTGCGGAGTTCGAGCGCGATCTTCGACTCTTCGGCCCGCCGCCGGACGCCGGCCTCGTCGTGGATCGATACGCCGACGTACTGCTCGAACACCGCAGCGTATTCGATCCGCTGGAACGGCGGCTCGAAGTTCACCGTCGCGTCGCCGTAGGGCAGCGATCGGCCCTGGCCCAGGCAGTCCGCCGCGGCGACGATCAGCCCCTCGGTCAGGTCCATGATGCTGATCAGGTTGCCGTACGCCTCGTACAGCTCCAGCATGGTGAACTCGGGGTTGTGCCGCGGGCTGATCCCCTCGTTGCGGAACACCCGGCCAATCTCGTAGACCTTCTCCAACCCGCCGACGAGCAGCTTCTTGAGCGGCAGCTCCAGGGCGATCCGCAGGTACAGGTCGATGTCCAGCGCGTTGTGGTGCGTCTCGAACGGCCGCGCCGCGGCCCCGCCGGCGATCGCGTGCAGAGTCGGTGTCTCGACCTCCAGGTATCCATTCGCGTCGAGGTGGTTGCGGATCGCGCGGATGATCTGCACGCGCTGCTGGGCACGACGGAGGGTGTCCGGCGTGTAGATCATGTCGAGGTACCGATGCCGCAGGCGGTACTCCATGTCGCCCATCCCGAAGACGTCCTTCGGGTGCGGCTCCAGCGACTTCGTCAGGAACGTCAACTTGTCAGCCTGAATCGTCAGTTCGCCGGTCTTGGTCTTGCCGAAGTCGCCGTCGATGCCGATCAGGTCGCCGAGGTCGAGCAGTTGCAGCACCTTCCAGTCGCTCTCAGAGACCTTGTTGATGCGGACCATGACCTGAACGCGGCCGGTCTGGTCCCAGAGTTCGAGGAAGCGCAACTTGCCGCCGGTTCGGTGGCGAACGACCCGGCCGGCGATCCGCACCCGTGGCCCGGGGTTGGCATCGTCGAACGGGTTCGCGGTCAACTCGCGGACCTGGGCAATGGGCGTGCGGTCGTCGAATCGCTGGCCCCACGGGTCGAGGCCGAGCGCCTCGATCTGGCGGAGCTTGTCGGCGCGGACTTCGGCGAGGTCTTGCGGTTCGTCGGCCACGGGGTTCCGTCCGGTGCGGGGG
>DATLIF010000560.1:0-2595 GCA_035539575.1 Fimbriiglobus sp.
GCCGTAGACGATGGCGACGTGGGCCTGCCGCGCCAGCGCGCCCTGCGCACTGCCGGTCAGCCCGATGACGGCACGGGTCAGCTCGCGCAGGGGCCGCAGCAGGCGGACGACCTCCTCGCTCTCGCCGCTGTGCGACAGGACCAGGGCGACGTCGTCGGGGTGCAGCATGCCCAGGTCGCCGTGGACGGCGCGGGTGGCGTCGAGCAGGTAGGCGCGGGTGCCTGTGGAGTTCAGGGTGCCGACGAGCTTCTGTCCGACGTCGGCGGACTTGCCTATGCCGGCAACGGCCACCCGCCCGCGGCAGCGGTACAGGGCGTCCACCAGCGCCTCGAACGTGCCATCGAGCCGGCCAGCGACGACCTGCAGGGATGCCGCCTCCGATTGCAGCACACGGCGGGCGAAGGCCAGCTTGTCGAAGCCCGCGGCGCGGGCCGGCACGCTCATGTTCGGCGTCCGTAGGTGTTAAGGGTCAGCCTGCGGACTATAGCCAAGCCGGGGAGAAGCACAAGGCCGGTCCGTCGGAGCCCGACGCGTGAGCGAGGGCCTTGCCTCGTCCCTCGCTCACGCGTCGGGCTCCGACGGTCACTTGGCCTTCACGTCGAAGCACAACAGCTTGTCCTGGTCGCGGATGTAGAGCTTGCCGTTGGCAATCGACGGGTGCGGCCAGCTCGGCTGGCGGCTCCGCTCCGGTAGCTGGAACGACGACACCAACTCGAACTTCTCCGGGTCGGCCTTGATGAGAGCCATCAGTCCGTTCTGGTAGCGGAAGTACAGCATGCCGTCGGCCGCCGCAGTCGCGGCCGAGCCGTCCCCGCCGCGGGGCGACCGCTCTGCGGTCCACTTGACCTCACCGGTGGCGAAGTTGACGCACGCAGGCACCCCCTGGTTGTGCCCACTGCCGAAGTAGATGTGGCCGCCGACCGGGAGCATGCCGCCGTGGTGGTTCTGGACGGCCGGCTGCGGCCCCCGGCGTTCGCCCGTGTACGCCTTCAACTCCTCGACCCGGACCCCGCCGGCCGATGGGACCAGTCGCAGCAATGCGGCCCCGGCCCCGTACCCGGTCGATGTGAACACCAGGTCGCCGCTGACGACCGGGCTCGGGATGTTGGCGGTGCCGTTCATCACCCGGGTGTACTGCCAGAGGAGTTTGCCGGTTTTGGCGTGGACACCGATCACCCCGCCGGTCTGGCCCAGCAGATTGATGTACATCGGCACGCCACCGACCTCGGCCTTGACGGGGGAAGCATATCCGCCGGCCCCGCCCGGCCGGGCCACCGGCGTCTTCCAGATCACGGCACCCGTATCGGGATTCAGGGCAACCATGGCCGCGGACGCCGAGCCGGGGGTGCCGATCACCTTGCCGTCGTCCACCAGCACGGACTCGCTGTACGCCCACGTCTGCATCGACCCGCCGAAATCCTTCGCATAGCTCTTGCTCCAGACGAGCTTGCCGTTTGTGGCGTCGAGACAGGCCAGTACCCCACCCTGGCCGACCGCGTATACCTTGCCGGCAGCGTAGGTCGGCGCACTCCGCGGCCCCTCGTCGTAGCCGCCGGGCACCCGCGGCGCATCAGCGAACGGTGTCGCCCACTTCTGCTCGCCAGTCGCCTCGTCCAGCGCCCAGACATACTCCTTGCCGTCCTTCTCGCCGGTCCCGAAGATCAGGCCGCCAACGACGCTCACCGAGCCGTACCCGCCTCCCAACCCGGTCGCCGTCCAGACCTTTGGCGGGCCACCCTCGGGCCATTTCTTGAGCAACCCCGTCTCCGTCGAGACGCCGTCGCGGTTAGGGCCGCGGAACTGCGGCCAGTCGGTCGGCTTCACACTCAGCTCGGCGGCGGGCGCCAGGCACAATACGGCAAGGACTGTAGGCAGCGGGGCCATCGGCGGGACTCCACGAGATTTGGGGCCGGGCGGGGCTCTGCTCTGACAAACCCGAGCCGATCAACAGAGCAACCGGGCAGTGCAGCGTCGGCGGATAGTATCCCTCCCAGTGTAGGCGGACCGGGCCACAGGGGAAAACGAAACCGGGGGCCAGCAGGCCCCCGGTGTGGCGTGGTCATGTTCGATTCAGCGGCGGAAGTGGAATCCGACGGCGACGCCCGGCGGCGGGCAGGGCGGCGGAACGACAACCACCGGCCGCGGCCGCCAGTAGTACGGGCGTTCGTACACGACCACCGGAGGCGGCGGGGCCTCCTGGATGACCACCGTCTTCGCCCGCGGACCGGCGATCCCGACCCGCGACCTGGCGCTAATCATCTCGTTGATGACCCGGTCGGAGACGTTGTTCTGCTTCAGGTACGTGATGTCCCCGGTCGAGAGCTGGAACGACGAGCCGGTGCTGCGGATCTGGTTGACGATGACCTCGTCGCCGACGGGCGGCTGACCGTTGGCCATCTGGATCACGTCGCCCAGTTGCATCTGCGAGGCCGCGGCGGCCTGGTTGGCGTTCGCCTCGGCCTGGAGGATCTGGGCCTGCTCGCGCTCCTTGGCGTCCTCGGACGCCCCGACCGCTCCGCCGAGTCCGGCGCCGAGTAGCCCGCCGGCCACGGCCCCGGTCCGCGGGTTGCCCGTGGCCGCCCCAAGCGCCAGACC
>DATLIF010000561.1:0-10034 GCA_035539575.1 Fimbriiglobus sp.
GCCGCCCCCCAAAACGTCAGGGACGGCTCGTCGGCGCGCGGGGACTTCGGGGCGGTTAGGCTCATCTACACATTCTAGGGTCGGGTATCGGGTATCGGGCATAGGCGATACCCGGCTTCCTTGACTTCGCCCCGCCGGAGCCGTTTCATACGGGCAACACCAACCGGGGAGAACGCCATGCCGCGGGGGTTTCGCACGCCGGCCGTCCTGGCCGCGCTTTTGGTCGCGGGAGGCCCGGTCATGACCGCTCAGTCCGACGAGGGGATGTGGTTGCCGAGCGACCTCCCTGATGCACTGCTCCGGGAGCGGTACGGTTATGAGCTGACACCCTCGTTCGTGACGAAGGTTGTTTCCGCCTCGGTTCGGTTCCCGTCGGCATCCGGGGCGTTCGTCTCGCCGGAGGGGTTGGTCGTCACCAACCACCACGTCGGCTCCGACGCCATCCAGAAGCTCAGCACGAAGGACCGCGACCGGATGCGCGACGGGTTCACCGCGAAGACCCGCGACGCGGAGTTGGCGTGCCCGGACATGGAGCTGAATGTCCTCCAGTCAATCGAGGACGTCACAGCGAAGGTGAACGCGGCGATGAAGCCGGACATGAACCCGGCTGCGGCCGCGGCCGCCCGGCGGGCGGTCATGAGCGAGATCGAGAAGGCGTCGTTCACGAAGACAGGTCTGCGGTCGGACGTGGTGACGCTGTACCAGGGCGGCGCGTACCACCTGTACCGGTACAAGAAGTACACCGACGTGCGGCTGGTGTTCGCTCCGGAGGCCGGGATCGCGGCGTTCGGCGGGGACGTGGACAACTTCGAGTACCCGCGGCACGGCCTCGACGTGGCGTTCTTCCGCGCCTACGAGGACGGCAAGCCGGCGAAGACGCCGCACTACTTCAAGTGGTCCGCGGCCGGTCCGAAGGAGGGCGAGCTGGTGTTCGTCACCGGCCACCCCGGGACAACGAACCGATTGGAGACGCTGGCCAAGCTCAAACACCGCCGCGACGTGACGCTACCGTACACGCTGTACCGCCTGCGGACGCTGGAGGCGGCGCTGACGCAGTTCAGCGAGCAGACCCCCGAGCAGCGGCGGCAGGCGGCCAACGACCTACACCGCGTCGCCAACGCCCGCAAGGCGTTCAGTGGGCAACTCCAGGGGCTGTTGGACCCGAAGGTCATCGCGCAGAAGGCCGCCGACGAGAAGAAGATGGTCGAGGCGGCCGCGGTCATGATGACCTCGCCGCAAAGCCCCGACAAGCCGTTCGTGGCCACGGCCAGCCCACCGTACTGGGACGACATCGCCGCAGTCCAGAAGACGTTCCGCGAGTTCGAGGAGGATTACTACCTGCTCGAGATCGGCCACGCCTTCTTCAGCGACCTGTTTACGACCGCCCGGCACCTGGTCCGGCTGGCCGACGAGTTGCCGAAGAAGAACCCCGACCGGCTCCGCGAGTACCGCGACTCGAACCTGGACTCGCTCAAGCTCACGCTGTTCAGCCCGGCCCCGCTGTACCCCGACCTGGAGCGGTGGAAGCTCCAGGCGTCGCTCACCTTCCTGGCCGAGAACCTCGGCGGTGAACACCCGATCGTCGTGAAGGCACTGGCCGGCAAGAACCCCGCGAACCGCGCCGCCGAGTTGATCGCCGGGACGAAGCTCTTCGACGTGGCCGAGCGGAAGAAGTTGTTCGAAGGCGGCAAGAAGGCTATCGACGCCAGCCCGGACGCTCTCGTTCGACTGGCACAGGCGGTGGACGCCGAGGCCCGGCGGCTCCGCAAGCGCTACGAGGAGGAGGTCGAGGAGCCGGAGCGGCAGGCGTACTCAAGGATCGCGAGCCTGCGGTTCCAGGCGCTCGGCAAGACCGTCGCCCCGGATGCGACGTTCACCCTGCGCGTGGCGTTCGGCGTGGTGAAGGGCTACGAGGTGGACGGCAAGAACCTCCCGTTCCACACCACCTTCGGCGGGGCGTTCGAGAAGTCGGCGACGGTCGGCGGCAAGGAACCGTTCGACTTGCCGCCGCGCTGGCGGGAGGGGAAGGCAAAGCTCGACCTATCGACGCCGTTCGACTTCGTGAGCACCGCGGACACGATCGGCGGCAACAGCGGCTCGCCGGTCTTGAACCGGGCGGGCGAGTTGGTCGGCATCAACTTCGACCGCAACCGGCACGGGCTGGTGCGGAACTTCGTCTACACGGATGTGCAGGCCCGGCACATCGCCGTCCACAGCCGGGCGGTCGTGGAGGCGCTGCGGAAGCTCTACGACGCGGACGCGCTGGCGGACGAGTTGACCAGAAGAGACTAACCACAGAGGCACAGAGACACAGAGAAGACAGAAAAAGAGTGTTCAAGACAAAAGAACAGCCCAGTGGAGCCGCACCGTCCGTTCTCTTCTTAACTCTCTCTTCCTGTCTTCTCTGTGTCTCTGTGCCTCTGTGGTTAGTTCTTCTTCAGCACTTGCGGATGACGCCGACCAGGACGCCGAGCACCTGTACGTTCTTCTTGCTCGGGTCCACGACGATCGGGTCCATCGCGCTGTTGCACGGCTGGAGCGTGACCGTGCCCCGCTTGTGGTAGAACTTCTTGAGCGTCATCCCGCCGTCCACCATCGCCACCACCTTCTCGCCGTTGTCCGCCTGCTCCTGCTTGCGGATCACCACGTAGTCGCCGTCGGCGATCTGCCCCTCGATCATCGACTGGCCGCGCACCTTCAGCACATACAGGTCGTCCGCGCCGAACAGGTCCTTCAGTTCGAGCCGCTCGTGCTGCTCCTGGGCCTCGATTGCCTTACCGGCGGCGATCAGGCCCAACAGCGGCAGGCTGAACCCGCCGGCTGAGACGCCCGGGATGGTGATCGCCCGCGCCTTGCCCCCCTTCGTCTCCGACTTCTCGTCGCGGTGAATATACCCCTTCTTCTGCAGCGCCTTCAGGTGGCACATCACCCCGTTCGGGGACCGGATGTCGAACGCGGTGCCGATGTCTCGGATCGCTGGCGGGTAGCCGTTATCCTCGATGTACCGGCGGATGTAGTGAAAGATCTCTTGCTGCTTCGGGGTCAGGGTGGCGGGGGTGTCGTTCATGGCCGGGCTCCGGGCCGGGGTGCGGGTCAGGGTGCGGGACGAGCGTCCGGTGGGGTGGGTAGATGCCGTTGGTGGAATTAACCCATCCGGTTACGTTTGTCCATGCCTGAATGCAACTATATTCGACAGGTGTACAGGTTGCAAAGAGAGAAATTGCCATTCCCGGCCCAATTCCGCTATCGTTTCTTCAACGCCCCTTGACCGAGACAAGGATGCTTGTGGAACTCCCCCGACCCGCATGGTTCACCGAACTTTACCCCGCCCTCCTGGCTGGCCGGGATCTCGACCCCGGACGGACCACCGAGGCGTTCCGCGACCTGCTGGCCGGTCGGGTGGACGACGCCTTGACCGCGGCGTTCCTCACCGCGCTGCGGATGAAGGGCGAGGCCGCCGCCGAGGTGGCCGCCGCCGCGGCCGCGTTGCGCGAGCAGATGGTGCGGCTAGTCCCAGTGTCCGGCCCGGTGGTGGACACCTGTGGGACCGGCGGCGACGAGTGCGGCACGTTCAATATCAGTACCGCCGCCGCCCTGGTCGTGGCCGGGACCGGGGTGCCGGTGGTCAAGCACGGCAACCGGGCCGTCTCCAGCCGGTGCGGCTCCGCGGACGTGCTGCGGGAGTTGGGGGTGAACATCGAGGCCGGCCCGCCGTGGGCGCAGAAGTGCCTGGACCGGGTCGGGTTCGCGTTCTGCTACGCCCCGCAGTTCCACCCCGGGATGGCCCACGTTGCCAAGCTCCGCCGCAAGCTCGGGGTGCGGACGATCTTCAACCTGCTCGGTCCGCTGGCCAACCCGGCGTCGGCGGACTTCCAGCTCCTCGGGGTGGGTGACCCGGACCTGCTCGACCCGTTGGCCGGGGCGGCGGCCAGGCTGGGCGCGCGGCGTGCGGTGCTGGTCTGCGGCTTCGACGGGCTGGACGAGGTGAGCCTGGCTGTCCCGACGATGGTGCGGGTCGTCGAGGGGGATGAATTCCGGGTCGAGGAGTGGCAGCCGGCCGACTTCGGGCTGGAGCCTGTGGCGCTCGCCGATATCCAGGCCGATGGCCCGGCGGCGAGTGCGGCGGTGGTCCGGGCGGTGCTGGCGAACCAGGACGGCCCGGCGAGGCGGATCGTATTGGCAAACGCGGCCGCGGCCCTGTGGGTGGCCGGCGCCGCCGAGACGCTGCGGGCCGGCGTCGAACTGGCCGACGATAGCATCCGTGCGGGGAAGGCGGCCCGTGTGCTGGAGCAGTTGGTGAAAAGCGCATAGCTCTTCGGTCGGCTCCGTCCTGCTCGGTTAATTGCTGGCACCGCACGTCTTTATGCGGTAAAAGGGGAGGTTGATACGCCCGAAGCCTGCCCGCTCGCCGGGTGGGCTTTCTCAGTTCACCTCGCCAGGGACGGACACAATGCCCCGGAAAGTGGTCCTCATCGCCGACCCCGGGATTGATACCGCATTCGCCGTCGCCCTCGCCCTGCACGACCCCGACCTCGACGTCGTCGGATTGATTCCCTGCGCCGGTAACGTGACCGCCCACCGGGCGTGCCAGAACGTCCACATCCTGATCGACCAACTCGACCCGCCGAAGTGGCCCCGGACCGCTGCCGCCCTACCGATCCAGTACGAGTCCGACGGCACCGCCCTGCACGGTCCCGACGGTCTCGGCGGGGCCGACTTCCCGGCCACGGAGCGGCACCAACAACAGGCCGCGGACAAGGTCCTCGCCGAACTGGTCCGCGACCACCCGCGCGAGCTGACCATCCTGTGCCTCGGCCCGGCCACGACAATCGCGCGGGCGTTCGACCGCGACCCCGACCTGCCGTCCCTGATCGACCGGCTGATACTGGTCGGCGGGTGCTGGAAGGAGCCGGGCAACGCCGGCGCGGCCAGTGAGTTCCACTTCAGCCTCGACCCGCTCGCCGTCCGCCGGGTGCTGCGGTCCGGTTTGCACCCGATCATCATTCCGCTCGACGTCACCCGCCGGCTGGTCCTCTCCCCGTCGGAACTGCTGGAGTTGCCCAACCCCGAGTCGCGGACGTGCCGATTCCTGCGGCAGATCGTGCCGTTCGGCATCCGGGCGTCGAGTCACCTGTACGGGATCGAGGGGTTCCACCTCAAGGACGTGCTCGGTGTGGCCGCGGTATCCCTGCCTGGGTCGGTCACCACCGAGGACCGGGTGGTAGACGTGGAGACGAAGGGGGAGCTGACCTACGGGATGATGGTGGTCGATACCCGCAAGTCGCCGGTCGGCCGGCCGAGCGCTCAGGTCGGGGTCGAGGCCGCGGTCGGCGAGATCAGGCAATACGTGAATCGTATCCTGAAGTCGGCACCGTGACGTGACCGTGTTCTAGGGTTCGTCGGAGCCCCCGACTTCCCCCGGGACACTGGTCATGGAGCCGCAGTACCTGATAATCGGGGCCGTGGCCGGCGCGGGGATCGGCTACGCCTGTGGCTTGATGCCCCAGAAAGCGGGCAAGAAAGTCGGCCGGGAAGGGGCCGGGAACGCGGCCCTGGCCGCCTGCGTGGTGACGGGAGCGTTCGTGGGCTGCCTGGGCGCCTTGCCGCTGGCGCTGATCCTGTCCGCGGTGATCAAGTCGGCGGGGGAGTCCGTAGATCATGGGCTCTCGCCGTGGGCCCGCCGGCGGGCGGCCGGTCTCGACCGCAACGGCCGCCGCATCCCGAAGGCCCGGTACACCGCCGTGGGGCGGACGATCGTCTGCAACCGGTGCAAGCAGGCCACGGCCCGCCTGCCGGACGGGTCGGTCCCGGCCGAGTGCCCGGACTGCTTGTTGGTGTTCGAGGACGTGCCGACCGTCCGCTCGACGAGGCGGGACCGGCCCGCCTACCCGCAGACCATCGAGGTCATCGACCTGGAGTCGGCCCAGCCTGACCGCCCGGTTGCTGACCGCCGGGCTGTGACCTAGTTTCCCGAATCCACCGTGCCCCGGCTCCCCCGTCCGGGCCCCTGTAGTCCACTGGGCCCCGATGCGTCTACCCACCGAATCTGTTCTGATCGTGGTCGTCGGCCTGACCGGGGGGTCGGTCCTGGCGCTGGGAGGACTGCTGGCGACCGAGGCGCGGCGAACGTCCGCCGACGCCGGGTGGGTTAACGATACCAACGAGACCCGGATCGAACTGGCCGGCCTGGCAGCCGCGCTGACCGACGCCGAGACCGGCCAGCGCGGCTACCTGCTGACCGGGGACCGGGCCTACCTCGCGCCATACCACGACGCCGACGACCGGGCGTACCGCCACCTCGTCCGGCTGCGCGGCCTGACCGCCGGCCACCCGACCCAGCGCGATCAACTCGACGAACTGGAACGCCTGACCCGGGCCAAGTTCGCGGCGATGGAGCAGACCATCACCGCGTTCGACCGTACTGGCCGGGACGCGGCGCTGGCCCAGGTCCGGGCCGGCCGGGGCCGTGAGTTGATGGACGAGTTCCGTGCCGTGCGGGAGCGGATGCAGGCGGAGCAGGAGGGATGGCTGGAGGTCCGCCGGGCGGTGTCGGACGACCGGGCCGATCGGGTCGGGATGGTGGCCGCTGTCCTGATCGCCGGGGCGGTGGCGCAAATGGTCTTCGGGCTGGTCCTGATTCGCCGCGACCTCGCCGTTCGCCGTCGGGCCGAGGCCCAACTGCGCGAGCAGGCGGCGCGGGACGAACTGACCGGGCTGTGCAATCGCCGGGAGTTGGAACGGCGACTGCGGGTGGCGGCCACGCGACACCACGCCGCCGGGCGGGTGCTGTCTGCGGTGCTGGTGGACGTGGACTACTTCAAGTCGGTCAACGACACCCACGGGCACGCGGTCGGTGACTCCGTCCTACAGGCGGTGGCGGCCCGGCTTGCGTCGGCCACCCGTAGCGAGGACGTGGCTGCCCGGTACGGCGGCGAGGAGTTCGCGGTGCTGCTGCCCGGGCTCGGCCCGACGGAGGCGGCAGCGGTGGCCGAGCGGGCCCGGCAGACGATCGCCGCTGACCCGTTCGCCGGCCGCGGTGACGACGGCCGCCCGCTCGCACTCCCCCTCACCGCCAGCTTCGGGGTGGCGTGTCTGTACCCCAGTGACGGCGGAGTCGCAGACCTGCTGCTGCGGCGGTGCGACCGGGCGCTCTACCAGGCCAAGCGGGCCGGTCGGAATCAGGTGATTGTCTTCAAGGATGCCGACACCGATACCGTGCAGATGACCGTCCGCCTTCCCACCCCGCCGCCGCGGACGCCGGTCTAATTCTGGGACCGCGGCCGTCCCGGCCGCTCTTGCTTCGCGGGTTTGGACCGTTGGCGACAGCCGAGCGCACTGACCGCTGTAGCAAGAGCGGCCGGGACGGCCGCGATCCCAGGGGCAACTCGGGTTGCAATCCGACCCCCTCTGCGTCGAAAGTACTCCTGAGGGATCTTCCGCCCCGGGAGCCGAACCTTGACCCGCCTTGTCCTGACCGCGGCCCTTCTCCTGACCGCCGGAGTCGCCACGGCCGCCGATCCCGTGCCGCCGACCGACACCCAGGTGCTTTCGCAGACCCTGCGGGACCTCCTGCTCCTCCACCTGCCGGAGCCGCTTGTCTCCTCCGACCACGGCTGGGGCCGCCAGAAGGAGGTTGCCGTCGGGCTGAAGTGGCGCCGCGAGGGCAAACTGCGGGTCCGGGCCGAGCCGCAGAAGGCCCTGCGTAACGACGGCCACTGGCAGCGAGTGACGATCCGCGGCATCGACCCCGCGCGGACCCTGGCACTGGGGGTCGGTGAGGTGACGCACCCGGAGCCGGGCAAGGCCACGTTCGACGCTATGCTCGGGCTGGACGTGCGGCTGACCTACGAGCAGCAACTGTGGAAGTCCGGTGCCCGCCTGTACGCCGGGGAGACCCGGGCGCGGTGCCGGGCGGCTTTGAAACTCAAGTGCGAGCTGACCAGCCGTCTGGAACCGCGGCCGGGGTCGCTGTTGCCCGACGCGGTGTTCCGGGTGCGGGTGACGGACGCGGAACTGTACTACGCCGACCTGGTGTGCGAGCACACGCTCGGGCTGGACGGCAAGCCGGCCGAGGAGATCGGCGAAGCGGTCCACAAGCTCATCAAGAAGGTGAAGCCGTCGCTGGAGAGCGACCTGCTGGCGAAGGCCAACGCCGCGGTGGTGAAAGCTGCCGACACCAAGGAAGTGCGGGTCGAGTTCGGCAAGCTGCTGGCCGGCCAGCCGCCCGCCGTCAAGCGAGAGGGGAAGAAGTGACGGGAGAACGGACGCCTTCTCCGCCCCTGGCCCCGCGGGTAAGCTGACCTCGCACATCCCGTCCGCCCCCGGAGGTCGCGCCCCATGCCGGTCACCCTGACCTGCCCGAGTTGCCGGTCGCCCGTCGAGGTGGCCGACGCGGCCCGCGGCCGGACGATCTCCTGTGGTGTTTGCCGGGCCGAGTTGTCGGTCCCAGTGGCCCCGGTGCTGCCCGCGCGGGCCGCGACCCGCGCGGCCCCGGTCGCCCGGGCTATCCCTGTTGCCAAGCCACAGGCCGCTGCCCAGCCGGTCCCTGAGGTCGGGACCGACCGCCGGCCGCGGAACCGCCGCGATGAGGGCGACCGTGAAGGACGCCCCGGCCGACGGAGCGAGGGGGGCGGTCAGGCACTGGTCGTGGGCCTCCTCGCCGGCGGACTGCTATTGGGGTTAATTGCTAGCGGCGTGGCGCTGGCGTACTTCCTCTGGCCTACGGGGCCGGAGAGGGTCGAGGACGGCGGCGCAGCGCCGTTGGGGCCGCCGGCAGTCACCCCCCGGAACGACGACCGGAACGACGACCCGAACCCGCCACACGCCGTCGAACCGCCCGCACCTGCGGCCGGCGGGCGGTCATCCTGGCCGCAGATGATCGTGGATGGGGACGCCAAGTTCACCGCCCAGATGCCGCCCCCGGCCGGGGTACGGTCCCAGTCCGTCGTTGTAGGGGGGGAGCAACTGCGGAGCCGGCGGTATGAGGCGAACGAAGGGCTGGTCAGGTATCGCATCCAATACTTCGACGTGCCGGACGCGTTGCGGCTGACCCCCGCGGAGTTCGTGAAGGAGTCTTACCCGGGCGGCGATCCCGAGGTGGTCGGCGGGCCGACCGCGGCGACGATCGGCCAGACACCCGCTGTCGAGTTGGTAGTACGGATCATCGACGACCGGGAGACAGTCCGGGCGGCGAAGGTCGGGCCGCGGATGTACCTCGTCTCGGCGGCCTACAACCCGGACGAGGTGAAGAACCGCCCCGGGTCCGACCCGGAGGCGAAGGCGAAGGTGTTCTTCGACTCGGTGTCGATCACGTTCGACCCATCCACCCCGGCCCCGCCGGCCCGCGGCCGGCCGATGCTCCCGCCCCGGCCGGGGCTACCGCCGGACGCGCCCCGCGAACTGACATACGTCACCCGGATCGACGGGTTCGCCACCGCGGTCGCGCTCCCCGGTCGTGGCGAGGTGCTGACGTTCGGCGTCCGCACCCTTGACTCGCCCGTGACCGGCGTGGTCCGCCGGTACGCGACCCCGAAGTGGAAGCCGCTGCGGCAGGTCGTCCTGCCGGGCGCCGTGCTCCACGCGGTCGCCGACGAGAAGTCGGGGCGGCTGTACGTCGGCACCGCGACGCGGATCGACCGGGGGATCGACGTGGGCGCCAGCGAGTGGCTGACCGCGACCGGGGAGGTGCAGGTGTTCGACCTGAAGGAAGTCCTGGCCGACCGCCCGCAGAATGATCCGCTCAAGCCGCTCGCCACCGCCCGGTTCCCGGACGTCGGGTCGGGTCATCGGATCGCCGGGCTCGACCTGGAGCCCGGGGGCCGGTTCGTGTACGCGGTGACGGTGGCCAAGCAGCCTGCGAGTAAGCCGCCGCGGACGCGGGCATGGCGGCTGACCGCGGCCGACCTGACGCCGGCGGGTGAGGCCATCGAGTTGCCCCAGCCGGTCCGCGCCGTCCGGCTGTCGCCGGACGGCCGGCACCTGTTCGCCGCCGAGTTCGGGTATGGCACGTTCGGCGAGCCGCAGTACGGGACGAC
>DATLIF010000562.1:0-3970 GCA_035539575.1 Fimbriiglobus sp.
ACCCCTGACCCCTGCGAATGCACCCCCACAAGCCGCACTACGAGCGCCACGCCGGCACCGAGGCGAACAAGGACTACCTCAAGCGGATCAGCCGGCTGAAGATCGACCCACCGCCGGTCCGGTCGAACGTTTCCGCGGCGGACCTGCTGGACCAGGCGTTCCTGTCGTACAACGCTGGCCGCTTACGCGAGGGGTGCCAGCTCTTCGCCCAGCGCATGCTCGACGACAAGACCACCGTCGGGCTGGCGCTCAGCGGGGCGCTGACGCCCGCCGGGCTGGGCATGTCGTGCCTGGTGCCGCTGGTCGAGGCCGGGTTCATCGACTGGATCATCTCCACCGGCGCCAACCTGTACCACGACACCCACTACGCGCTGGGCATGGACCTGTACCAGGCCGGGCCGAGCCTGCCTGACCTGGAGCTGCGCGAGAACCAGGTCATCCGCATCTACGACATCGTCTTCGACTACGAGAACCTGCTCGGCACGGACAAGTTCTACCGGACGCTGATGCGCGGCGAGGCGTTCCAGCGGTCATTCGGCACCGCCGAGTTCCACAACCTCGTGGGCAAGTACCTGGCCGAACGAGAGGAGCAGACCGGGCAACTGGGCAAGAGCCTACTGGCGTCCGCGTACCGCTGCGGGGTGCCGATCTTCACCAGCTCGCCGGGGGACAGCTCGATCGGCATGAACATGGCCGCGCTGCAACTGGAGGGGTCGAAGCTGGCGCTGGACCCGCTGCGCGACGTGAACCAGTCCGCAGCGGTCGTCTGGGACGCGAAGGCCGACGGCGGCGCGAGCGGCGTGTTCATCCTGGGGGGCGGGTCGCCGAAGAACTTCCTGCTCCAGACCGAGCCGCAGATCCAGGAAGTGCTCGGGCTGGCCGAGGCCGGGCACGATTACTTCCTACAGTTCACTGACGCCCGCCCGGACACCGGCGGTCTCAGCGGCGCCACCCCCGCCGAGGCGATGACCTGGGGCAAGGTCGATCCCGACAAGCTGCCGGGAACGGTGACGTGCTACGTCGATTCGACGGTGGCGCTGCCGCTGTTGACGGCGTACGCACTGACCCGCCGGGAGCCGCGCACCCTCAAGCGGATCATGGACCGGCTGCCGGACCTGACCCGGCGGCTAGAGGCCGAGTACGGCAAGGTCCGCAAGCAGCGCGGAGAGTAGGCCGGGCCTCGGCTATTTCTTCTTCGCCTTCGGGACGTCGATCGTCAGCGGGGCCGCGTCCCGCGACAGCTCGATCCGAACCGTGTGCTCCTCGAACAGCAGGTTGCCGAAGGGCGTGAACGGCTCCGGGTTCACCCCGTCGCCGCCGGTGACCCGCACGATCTGGTGCCCGATCGCGGCCCCCTTCTCGGAGACGGTCGTGTCGAACCGGCCGTCCTTGATGTCGGCGTGACCCTGCTGGCCGCGGGTCCCCCTGGATGGGTCCGGCTCGAAGATGATCATCCCCAGCGGGATGGGCTTGCCGTCGTAGGTGACGGTCCCGCGGACGTGAACAACGTTGTCCGGTTCCGACTTGCCGCAACCCGGCAGGGCGGCCGCGGCGGCCAGGAGGGCGGCCCCGGCGAGCCGGGGCCAGTGGCGGAGCGTTCGCATGGTTCTTCGGTCCCGTGAGGGGTCGGGCGGTCAGTTGGCGATCAGCGCCTCGCCGCCGTCGGCGCTGGCGGTGGACTTGAACAGGGCCAGGTCCACGGACTGCGGCACGAACCGGACCGACCCGTCGCCCATCACGAACTGGGCGCCGTTGCCGGCGTGCTGGCTTGAGAAGCTGATGTCGTTGTAGACGCCGTTGTAGGGCGTCCCGATCGCGTTCTGCACGTTGCGGCAGGCGGCCATGCCGTTGCCGAACCCGACGCCGCGGACCCAGTCGGCCCCGTCGCTGGCCAGGATGTTCCCGTTCCACCGGACCGACACCTCACCGACCGCGTAGGTGTTCGAGGTGCCGTCGGTGAACTTGCCGAAGGTCATCTTCGAGTCCCGGCCGAGGATGCCCTGGAGGGCGAAGCCGCCCTGCCCGGACGGGGTGGCCTGGACCTGGTAGTTGCCGCCGCCCGGGTTGACGCCCTTCGGGCCGGCGACGCCATGGTAGTCCGACGTGTACGTCTTGCGGCCGTCGCCCAGGGTGCTCGACCCGTTGGCGGCCATCACGTCCGGGACGCTGGGGCAGTTGTAGATCGGGATGCGGTTGAGGGCGTGGACCAGCTTGTTCGGACCTTCCTTGTTCGTGCCGCCGTTCCAGGCACCGGGGCCGAGGTCGAACCGCTTATACAGGTTGTCCTGCTCGACGTACTGCAGGATGTGGACCCGCCAGCACAGGCCGGAGTCCACGTTCGCGCCGACGGGGAACTTGCCGTTGGCGTCGTGGTAGTTGTGCAGGGCGAGACCCATCTGCTTGAGGTTGTTGGCGCACTTGGTGCGGGCGGCGGCCTCGCGCACCTTTTGCACGGCGGGCAACAGCAAGCCGATGAGGATGGCGATGATCGCGATCACCACCAGCAACTCGATCAGCGTGAACGCACTACGAGCCGTCCGAGCCTTCATGACCTGTCCTCGGGAATCAGATGACGGAGAATCGACACGGGACACACGGATGAACCCCAACACATCGAGCGGGACTGTTGATCGAACCAGACTACAGTTCTTGTCTTGTGAGTCGTATGCGACCGAAGTGTGTGTACAGCCCCCGCGCGCCGCCCCTACGGGCGCAGCTCGCGCAGGTATTCCAGCACCGTCTGGCGCCCCCGCTGGATGTGGGTGCTCATGAGCCGACGGGCCGACTCGGCGTCACGCCGGCGCAGCGCTTCCGCAATGGCCTCGTGGTCGCGGGCGGTCTGCTCGGCGACGGTAACGGTCAGAATGGTTTCGCGGTGGCGCTGGACGCCAAAGACCTGGACCAGCGCCCGGTACTCCTGAACGACCTTGGCCAGCAGCCGGTTCCGGGCCGCCTCGACGATCACGGTGTGAAACCGCTCCTCGCCGTCCAGCCAGCGGTCCAGCAGTGGGTCGGTCGCGGTCTGGGCGGGTAGCCGCCGGACCTCTTCCACGATCTCGACGAAGCGCCGACAGACCTCGTCCAGCACGTCGAGTTGCCAGTCGGCGACGTACCGGGCGGCCTCGGCGGCCGCACAACTCTCGACGGCCTCGCGCAGGACGTAAAGCTCTTCGAGATCCTGCGAACTCATCTTGCGGACGAACGCCCCGGCGCCGGGGATGTGCTCGATCAGCCCCTCGCTGGCCAGCCGGTGGATCGCCTCGCGGACCGGGGCCAGGCTGACCTCCAGTTCCTCGGCGAGCGTGCGGTTGACCAGTTGCGAGCCGGCCTGCAACTCCCCCGTCAGCACCTTGCGGCGGAGGTGCTGGTACGTCTTTTCCGCCAGCGTCTCTTGCATGACACACCCGACCGGGCGATGCGAGTCGTGCCCGAACGTGTTCGAACACGATCGATCATAGCCAGGTGGTTCCCGGATCGCAAGGATTTTTCCGATTTTTCTCACGCGCCAGGGCGAAACTACTGGCGACCGAATACGGCTAAGTCCTTACGCGACGGGGAGAATTGTCAGCTTCTTGACTGTGTTACGTTCGCACAATAGTTCCACAATTCCGAGCACGGTCTGTGCTCCGGCAGCCGATGGCGGCGATCAACTTGATGATCCCTCACAGGCGGAGCCGAGCCATGGGGAACAACTTCTTCGCTAACGGATGCAATCCGCCCTCCAGGAAGACGGCCCCGACCACGGCAGCCGTCTGGGCGGCCGCGTCGAACGTGGCCATCATGCCGTGCGAGGACGCCCGACTCGGCGGTGGGAAATCGGACAAGAAGTATCCGAACGGGTCCGAGATGGGGCAGGCCGGCTGGGACTATGGGGTCAACTTCAGCAACTTCACCGACCTGACCAGGAAGTTGGAGGAACTGGCCAGTGACAAGAATATCGTCATCAGCCGACTCGCCCTGAACATCCACG
>DATLIF010000563.1:0-2646 GCA_035539575.1 Fimbriiglobus sp.
GGCACAAGGAGTCGTCGGCATGTCCTCGACAGCGAAGTGGGTGGTTGCGGTCGTCGCCGGTGTGGCGGTACTGGGGGCTGGGGTCGTGGTGGTGCCCGCGGTCGCGTGGCACCTCGCGCCTGTCCCGGCTCGGCCGAACCCAAACCCCGAGGCACCGGCTCAGCCGAGTCCGCAACCGACTGTGAGCGAACCGCCGAAACCTGCCGAGTCGCCGAAGCAGGCGGAGCCGCCCAGGCCGATCGAGGCAACACCATCCTCCGGCGGGGACTGGGTGACGATCCGCGGTCGGGTCGTCTGGCCGGAGAGCATGCCGGTGCCGGGACACAAGATTGACGTGACCACCGACAAGCAGCACTGCCTGTCGCGGGGCGACCTGGTCTACGAGGACGTGGTGGTCAGCCCGAAGACCCGCGGCGTGAAGAACGTGGTCGTCTGGCTGCGGCCGGACACCGACAACCGCCGCGACCCGTTCCCGAAGGACCGCGTCCACCCGGCACTCCGGAAGGTCACGCCAAGGACGCACGTGGTCGATCAACCGTGCTGCCAGTTCGAGCCGCGAGTGGTCGCGGCCCGGGAGGGGGACGCGATCGAGTTCAAGAACTCGGCCCCGGTCAACCACAACGTCAACTACAACTCCGACACGGAACCGTTCAACAACAACATGTCGCCGAATACGTCCAAGAAGACCCAACCGCTCCAGGCTCAGTCTTCGCCGGTCACGTTCAAGTGCGACATCCACCCGTGGATGCAAGGCCGGGCGAGGGTGTTCGATCACCCCTACTTCGCGGTGACGGACGCCGACGGCAACTTCGAGATCAAGAACGCCCCGAAGGGGAAGTGGCGGATCGTCTACTGGCACGAGAACGGCTACCACAAGGGCCGCGAGGGCGCCAACGGGTTCCCGGTGGAGGCGACGGCGGTCGTCGTGGAGGTGCCGCCGGTGGGGCTGGACCTGCCGAAGTGAGGCGACCGTCGGTCGGAGCCCGAAGCGTAAGCGAGGGTCTTCGCCCAAGACCCTCGCTTACGCTTCGGGCTCCGAAAGAGTCGGGGCCGCCGGCAACCGGATCGTGAACTTGGTGCCGCGGCCGGGTTCGCTCTGCACGGCGATCTCGCCGCCGTGGGCGCGGACGATCTTCCGTGCCGTCGCCAGCCCCAGTCCGTTGCCGCTGGGCTTGGTCGTCACGAATGGTTTAAACGCCTGGGCCGCCAGGTCAGCGTCCATCCCGCAGCCGGTGTCGATCACGTCCAGCTCCACCCACCCGTCCGCCGCCCGCGCCTGCAACGTCAGCGTCCCGCCCTGCGGCATCGCGTCCTCGGCGTTGAGCATCAGGTTCAGGAGCACCTTCTCGAACATCTCCGTGTCCAGCAGCACCGGCGGCAGGTCGGCGGCCGGATACCAGTTGATCTCGACCCCCTGCGCCCGGGCGGTCGGCCCCAGGAAGTCCAGCATCCGGGCGATGACCTCGCCCAGGTCGGCCGGCTCGCGGTGCAGGTCCGTCACCCGGGCGAACCGCAGGAAGTCGTTGGACAGGTCCACCAGTCGCCGGCACTCGTCGGTCAGCCGGGTGGTCCGGTCCAGCGCCTGCCGCTCGCGCGGGGTCTGCGGGTTCTCGAAGTCCTCGGCCAGCAGTTGCAGGTTCAAAGAGAGGGTGTTGAGGTGGTTCTTGATCTCGTGGATGAACCCGCCGGCCAGCTCGGCGAGTTCGAGGTACTGCCTTGCGGACTCGTCCTTCGCCATTCGTCCTTCGTCATTCGAGGAGGCACCCCGGCCCATGTCCGCACCAGCGAATGACGAAGGAGGAATGACGAAGGACGAACCGGTTACAACTCCGGCATCTTCCCGGCAAGGATGTCCTTCTCCCACTGCTCCTGGAGCGGCCAGCTCACCGCGCAGGTGCCGAAGTCGGCCATGTACTGGTAGCGCGTCAGCCGGTCGATCGCCGCCTGAAGGACGGCCGGGTCCTTCTTGAACGCCGGGCCGTGGCTGGGCAGCAGATACGCGGCGTCGTCGGCCAGGATGCGCTTCAAGGAACGGATGTAGTCCGGGATGCTCGACCCGTGGTGCGCGTCGATCACCCCGACGCACGAGTCCTTGTAGATGTTGTCGCCGCTAAAGAGCAGGTCGCCGAGTTTGAAGCTGAGCTGGCCGGGGGTGTGGCCCGGGGTGTGCCAGACTTTCAACTCCACGTTGCCGACCGGGATCACGTCCCCCTCGTCGAGCCGGACGTCGATCTTGCACGGCGGCATCGGGACGCGGAAGTCCTGCGCGGAGATGACGGCGTACGTCTGGACCTCGTCCCCGCTCTCCAGCAGCACCGCCGCCCACCCCCGGGCGGCGGTCTTCGCCTTGAGCCGCTCCCGGGCCATCGCCAGTCCCTGGACGTGGTCGGCGTCGGCGTGGGTGGCGACAAGCATCTTGCACTTCGACAGCGGGAAGTCGAGCGACCGGATCAGGTCAATGACCTCGTCGAGCGTCTCCTCCAGCCCGACGTCCAGCAGCAAATACTCCGACCCGCCGTCGATCAGGTACAGGTTGACCCCGAACCACCGGCCGGCCTGGAGGTTCAATTCCAGGACGTGCGGGAACAGGTACTTGCGGCTGGTCATGGCGGAACCCGGGTCCGTGGGCGGGGCGTGGGGTCATGA
>DATLIF010000564.1:0-6679 GCA_035539575.1 Fimbriiglobus sp.
GGCGGACGGTCGGGTCCGGGCGTTACTTCGCCGCGCCGTGTCACTTGCCGGTTTGGCCGCGGTATGCCTGTTGAACCCGACGCACATTCATGCTTTCGTCACCCCTGCGGAACTGGGGTGGTCGGGGACGCCGCTCGGGGCGGCCGCGGCCGGTCTTGGGGAGGTCACGACTCCGTTTCAGCGGTCCTACCTGACGCAGTTCGGACGCAGCCCGGCCGGACTGGCTTACTTTCCTCTGCTGGGGCTCGGGCTGCTGTCGTTCGTCCTGACCGTCCGTGGCGGCTGGCGCTGGCAGCGGTTCCTCCCCTGGCTCGGACTGGCGGTGTTGAGCGCCATACAGGTGCGGGCCGTTCCGTTTTTCGCGGTTGTGGGCGGTCCGGTCCTGGCGTGGAACCTTCAGTACTTGTACGGGCAGTGGGCGACTGGACGCGACAGAAGTCGGGCGTCCGGCTTCTGGTCTCTCGCCGCGCGTGTGTCGGCGGTGACGCTGGGGCTGGCCGCACTGCTCGGCGCCTGGACCGGCTGGCTTCAGGCACCGCCGTTCGGGCCGCGACGATGGGCTGTCGAGACGCCACCAGCGCTGGAGCGTTGCGCGGCGGCGGCCGCGCGGTGGCACCGTGAAGGGCGGTTGGGGCCGAACACCCTCTCGATGCACCTGTCGCCGGACACCGCCCACGCGTTCGCCTGGTTTTGTCCGGAGGACCGCGGCGTGCTCTCGGCACGCCTGGCCCTGGCCGGCGGCACTCGCGAGGAGTGGGTCGAGCGCATGCGTGACGCCGGCGTGACCCACGCGGTCGTCTCCAACCCGCACCGCGAAACACTGTTCGACGCCCTGGAACAGTTCCTGGCCGACCCGGACCAGTGGCCGCTGTTGTTTCAGGAGGGCGACGTCGCGGTGTTCGGGTGGCGCGATCCGGCCCAGACCTCGACGGCCGACCCCTTCAGGGACTGGCAGATCGACCTGAACCGTCTCGCCTTCCACCCGGATCGGGAGAAGGTCTTGACCGGCGCACCTCCCGAGGAGGAAGCGCGGACGCGTCACTGGTGGGAAGCGATCTGGGAGCCGGCCCCGCCGCGGTCGATCGACCACGATGAGGCGGCCATGCGTCTCCTGCATGCCAACGCCGTCCGCAAGGCTCCCGACCAGCACGTGACCGCGTGGGAGGCGACACACGCGGCTGGCCTGATCGGGGCGGCCAGCGCCTGGACCGGTCCCGGCTCACTGCTGGATGCGCAACTTCGGCTCACCCTATTGCTGCCCCCCGGGGCGGGAGCGAGCGGCGTCGCACCCTTCACCGGTCCGGCGCTGGCGTCTTACCGGCAATTCGTGTTGCTTCGCGACGACACGCCGCCGGCTGTCCTCTTCCTGGCGATCCGCGCCGCCCGCCGTGCGCTGGCCGTGAACCCGGATGACGCCCAGTCTCATCTCGTTCTGGGTGAGAGCTACCTGCGGCTGATCCAGTCCACGCGCGAGCGTGCCTCCGTGCGGCGGATGCCCGAGTTGTTCCAGCTCCGGTGTGCCCAGGCGAGTGCCGCGCTGAACCGGGCGGTCGCCCTTCGGCCGTCGCAGGCACAGGCCCATCGAAGTCTGGGCCAACTGTACCTCGAACTCGGCTACCTGGACCTGGCGGTGAAGCACCTGCGCACGGCCCTCGACCGACTGCGCGACGCCGGCCCACCGCGCGGCGTCACCGTCGAACAATTCCGCCAACTCCTGGCCCGATCCGAAGAGGAACTGGCGGCAGTCGCCCAGGTCGAGCAAGACCGGCAGAAAGCGTTCGCGGACGAAGCGACCGGGTCGCGGGTCCTCGACCGGGCGCTCCTCGCCATGCGAATGGGCCTGGCGGGCAAGGCCCGGGATCTGCTGCTGGCCTCCGACGTGGCCGCCTTCGGGCCGCAGGGCATGGCACTGGAGCTGGATTTGCTGACGATGACCGGCCGGGTCCGGGAGGTCCGGGACTGGATGGCCCCCGAACAGGAAGTGTCACTGGGCGCGGGGAACTATCGCTGGCAGCGGGTGCTGGCGACTGCGGCGGCGGGCGACTACCGCGCGGCCGACGAGGAGATGGGCTTACTGGCAGGTGACGCGCAGCGGGGAGATACACTCGTCCCCCAGGTGACGCTCGCCATCGGCCAGGCGGTCCTCGACGATCGGCCGACGATGCGGCTGTCGCTTGCCACGCTGCCCGGTCGGGTTCTGGGCCGGCTGGAGTTCAGCACCCGGGTGCAGGGCCTCGTCCGGGCGATGATCCAGCGGGCGGACGTGACGACCCTGCGCGGGTTGCTCGCCCTGGAGACGGGCGAGGTGGATGCGGCGGCGGCGGCGTTCCGACTGGCCCTCACTTACTGGGACCCGGACACGCGGACGGGCGCAGACTTCAACGGTCGCAGCATCGCCCATGACTACCTGACCCTGCTGGAGTCCGCCAAGCACGGGCCATGAGCCAGCGGCCGGCCGGGTTCGTAGAGTAGCCGCCACATCCGGGATGGAACCAACGGGGTACGCGACGATGGACGTTCGGAAGGCCGTGATCACAGCCGCCGGTCGGGACCAGCGGGCACTGCCGCTCCAGACAGTAGTGGACCGGGATGGCGTCGAGAAGAAAGCCCTGGAGATCCTGGTCGAAGAGGCGGTCCAGGCTGGCGCCGAGGAAGTGGCGGTCGTCGTGGCCCCGGGGGACGATGCCGCCTACCGCGGCGCTGCCGGGGGGTACGCGTCCCGGGTCCAGTTCGTCGTCCAGTCCGAGCCGCGCGGGTACGGCGACGCGATTCTGACCGCCCGGGCGTTCACGGACGGTCAACCATTCCTGCACATGGTCGGCGACCATCTGTACCGGTCCCGCGGCCAGGTCCGGGCCGCGCAGCAGGTGACCGACGCCGCCCGCGCCGAGCGGTGTGCCGTCTCTGCGGTCCAGCCGACCCGTGAGACGGTGCTGACCTACTACGGGGCGGTCGGCGGCCGGCGGGTTCCCCAGAAGGCCGACCTGTACGAGATCGAGACAGTTCTGGAGAAACCGACCCCCACGGAGGCCGAGCAGGCGCTGCTGGTGCCCGGACTGCGGGCCGGCTTCTACCTCTGCTTCTTCGGCGTCCACGTCCTCACGCCGGTCGTCATGGAGTTGCTCGCCGCCCGGGCCGCGGCCGCCCGGCCCGGGGAGTCCGTCTCCCTCTCCCCCGTCCTCGCCGAGCTGTCCCGCCGCGAGCGGTATCTGGCGCTGGAGGTGGACGGCCAGCGGTACAACATCGGGGTCAAGTACGGGCTACTGACCGCCCAACTCGCCCTCGCGCTCGACGGTGTGGACCGCGAGAAGGTCCTGGCCCAGATCGTAGACCTGCTCGCTCAGCGGGCATAATCGGCTGGTGAGGCCGGGGTGGTGAGGCGGTGGAAGACACCTAGCCGCCGCCGGCCCCACCACCTCACCACCCCACAACATCACCACTCTTCCATGCCCCTGACCGACATCATCCGCTCGACAGATCCAGCGGTGCGCAACCGACCCCTGGAGGTCGCGTGTTCCACCCTGCCCTACCCGGCCCTGCTGGCGGAGTGCGACGCGCTCGACGCATTCCGACGGGAGAGCAGTAACCTGTACGAACGGGTGCGGGCGCTGTTCTTCCTGTACGCGATTCACCGGTTCCACCTCCCGGCCCGGCCGGAGCTGCCGGCCGATGGTAGCATCCCTTACGTCGGTGTCGAGCGGTTGCTCGACCGCCGGTTCGACGAGGCGGTGCGAGTGTTCCGCTCCGAGCAGTCCGCCCGCGGGCCGAGCGACCCTCTCGCCAGCGCCCTGGCCGCGGCGTACTACGGGCTGGCGTTTCAGACGCTCGCCGACCAGGTCCGCCGCAGCGTCCGAGGTGTCGCCGGAAACCGCTGGATGTTCCGCACCGGTGTGCCCGGCGACCACCCGCTGCGCGTCCTCCCGGAGCTGACCCGACGGCCGGCGCCGGACGCACCGTTCCCGGTCCTCCGCGAGCGGACCCCGGTGCGGATGGACCTATCGCACTCCGGGTGGAGTGACATCTTCTTCCTGGGCATGGACTACCCCGAGGGCGCCCGGGTGCTGAACGTGTCCGTGGACCTCGGCGTTCACGGCCGCGATTCCGAGCCGCGGCCGCCCATCGAGGTGTATTTCCGCGTCATCGACGAACCGGTGCTGCGGCTGGTCAGCGTGGACCTGGATGCCGCGGCAGAGGTCCAGACGCTGGCCGAGGTGTTCGACTTCGCCCGCGATTACCTCGGGCTAATCAAGGCCGGGGTGATCGCGTCGGGCCTGGTGCCGCCCGGGCTGGAGGGGGCACGCCGCGACTTGCCTGATCTGCTGGCCGCGGTGGTCGGGCCGGGGCTGGGCATCGAAATCGTCTGCCGCGTGAACGACATCCCCAAGGGATCCCGGCTGGCCGTCTCGACGAACCTTCTCGCCGCGATCATCGCCGTGTGCATGCGGGCAACTGGGCAGACCAGGTCGCTCACCGGACAACTCACGGAACCGGAACGGCGGCTTGTGGCCGCGCGGGCGATCCTCGGCGAGTGGCTGGGCGGGTCCGGCGGCGGGTGGCAGGATTCCGGCGGCGTCTGGCCAGGGGTCAAGCGGATCGAAGGGGAGTTCGCCGCGCCCGGCGACCCGGAGCATGGCGTCAGCCGCGGCCGGCTGTTGCCCCGGCACACGGTCCTGGGTCCGGATCGGGTTTCGCCCGACGCCCGCCGCCGGCTGGAGGAGAGTCTCGTCCTGGTCCACGGCGGGATGGCCCAGAACGTCGGCCCGATCCTGGAGATGGTCACCGAGAAGTACCTCCTGCGGAGCGAGGGGGAGTGGGCCGCGCGACAGGAGGCGCTCGGCATCTTCGACGAGATCGTCGGCCTGCTTCAAGCGGGAGACGTTCGCGGCCTCGGTGGTGCCACGACCCGCAACTTCGCCGGGCCGATCCAGGCGATCATCCCCGCGGCGACGAACCACTTCACCGAGTCGCTGATCGGTCGCACGCGCAAACATCTCGGGGCGGACTTCTGGGGCTTCTGGATGCTCGGCGGGATGTCCGGCGGCGGCATGGGCTTCATCGTGGCGCCGTACCGCAAGCGGGAAGCACAGGGCTTCCTTCAGACAGCCATGACCGAACTGCGGGCGGAATTGTCCGACAGCTTGCCGTTCGCCATGAGCCCGGTCGTCTACGATTTCGCCATCAACCCGCACGGGACGACTGCCGAACTGTTGGCCGGGGACGACGTGCTGATGCCGCGGGGGTACTACGCGATCCTGGTCCCCGGCTGGCTGAAGCAGGACCACCGGTCGTTTCCCGCGGCCAGGCGGCGCGAGCTGGAGCGACTCGGCCACGCGGCGAGAGCGAACCCTGAACTTGGCGGAATGGTGGAACTCCTGTTCGACCGGATGATGCCGGGATCCGCGAAGGCCGGGGCCGACCGCCGCGCGGACCTCGACCAGATGCTGGAGCGACACGGGTTCGACCGCGAGGAGCACGAGCGGATCCGCTGCGACCTGCGGCGGGGGCTGATCGGGCTGGCCCAGAACCGTCTACCGGTCTCGGCGACGATCGAGGACGTCCGCCCCGGCGACGTGACCGACGCCCGCGGCGGCGTCGGGAGGGACCACGTCGAGCGCGGGCTTGCGCTGCTCGCCGGCGGGCAGGTCGCGGCGGTGACGCTGGCGGCAGGCGCCGGCAGCCGGTGGACCCAGGGGGCGGGCGTGGTTAAGGCCCTGCACCCGTTCGCCCAGCTCGGCGACCGGCACCGGACGTTCCTCGAAGTTCACCTGGCCAAGAGCCGCCGGACCGGCTCGCGGTCCGGCGCGGCGGTCCCTCACGTCTTCACGACCGGCTACCTGACGCACCGGCCGATCGCCGAGTACCTGGAGCGACACGGCCGCCACGGCTATCCCGGCCCGGTCCGGCTCTCCGAGGGGATGGCGGTCGGACTACGGCTCGTGCCGATGGAACGCGACCTGCGGTTCGCCTGGGAGGAGACGACCCACCAGGTACTCGACGAGCAGCGGCAGAAAGTCCGCGAGAGTGCCCACGCAGCACTCATCGGCTGGGCGAAGTCGGTGGGTGAAGGAACCGACTACACGGACAACGACCCGGCGCAGTGCCTGCACCCGGTCGGCCACTGGTACGAGGTGCCGAACCTGATCCGCAACGGCACCCTGGGCGCACTGCTGGCGGAGCACCCACAACTCCAACACCTGATGGTCCACAACATCGACACCCTGGGGGCCGACCTGGACCCGGGCTTGCTGGGGTTGCACGCCGCCTCCGGCCGCCCTCTCACATTCGAGGTGATCGGCCGACGGCTGGAGGACCGCGGCGGCGGGCTGGCCCGGGTGGACGGTCGGGCGCGTATCCTGGAGGGGCTGGCACTGCCGCGGGAGGAAGCCGAGTTCGACCTGTCGTATTACAACTCGCTGACATCCTGGGTGAACATCGACGGACTGCTCGGCGCGTTCGGACTGACTCGCGGCGACCTCGCGGATGCCGCTAAGGTGACGGGGGCAGTCCACCGAATGGCGGCCCGACTGCCGACATACGTCACGCTCAAGGACGTGAAGAAGCGGTGGGGCCACGGGCAGGAAGACGTGTATCCCGTCTGCCAGTTCGAGAAACTGTGGGGGGACATGACCGCGCTGCCGGACGTGCTGTGCGGCTTCGTGGTAGTTCCACGCGCCCGCGG
>DATLIF010000565.1:0-22571 GCA_035539575.1 Fimbriiglobus sp.
GCCTGGAAGACCTGCTCGCCGCCCTACGGCGAGCGCTGGGCGAGGCCGGGGCGTCTGTCGAGAGCGTGGACGGCAACGGGTCGATGATCCGCCAGCCGGTTGGCTCGACAATGATCGCCGTCCTCGGCTCCCGCGGCGGGGTCGGGACGACCAGCCTCGCAGTCAACCTGGCGGCGACGCTGGCCTGTGACCCGAACAACGGGGTTGCCCTGGTGGACCTGGACCTGGCCCTGGGCGACGCCGACATCGCGTTTGAAGTGTCCGGGATCGACAACATCAGCATTGCCGACCTGGCCCGGAACATCGAGCGGCTGGACATGAACTTCCTCCGCCGGGCCCTGGTCCGGCACGAGGCGACCGGGCTGAGCATCCTCCGCCACCCGCTGGAGATCGCCGACGTCGGGCTGATCCACGAGGGCCACGTCGAGCGCGTCCTGAACCTGCTGAAGATCAGCTACTCGCACCTGGTGGTGGACCTGTCGAAGTCGGTACTGCCGACGGACCTCATGGCCCTGCGGATGGCTGACCTGGTCCTGTTGGTCGCCCAACTCGAGCTGTCGAGCCTGCGGAACGTGGTCCGCATGATCCACGCCCTGTCAGGCGAGGAGGGGCTGGCGGAGAAGGTCCGGGTGGTGATCAACCGCGTCGGGGCCGAGATGGTCGAGGAAGGGATCAGCCTGAAGAAGGCCGAGGAAGTGATCGGCAAGCCGATCTTCTGGCAGGTCCCCAACGACACCAAGACGATGATCGCCGCCCGCGTCGCCGGTGCGCCGCTGGTCAAGTACGCCCCCAAGAGCAAGGCCCAGCAGGCGATCACCGGACTGGCCGCGGCGGTGTCCGGTCGGCCGGACCGGCGGTCGTCGGTCGAGTTGAAGTCGAGCAAGGGCGGCTGGCTGTTCGGCCGCCGGTAAACCCAGCCGAGTCAGACACCCACGGACGAGCCCCAACGAGGATTCGACGATGTCCCGGTTGCAGCAAGGGATCTCGAAGCTCAACAGCCTGAGCAACCACGGTAGCTCGTCCGGCGGGCTCTCGCGCCTGTCCAGCCCGAGCTTCGGTGGCTCAAGCGGCGGGGGCAAGTTCGAGGATCTCAAGCGGCAGATCCACGCCAAGCTGGTCGAGCGACTCGACCTCAGCCGCGTCAAGGATCTGGCCGGCGATACGATGCGGCGGGACATCCGCCGGGCGATCGAGCACCTGTGCGACACCGAGAACCCGCTCCTGAACCGGATCGAGCGGGAGAAGTTGATCGAGGAGATCCTCGACGAGACCCTCGGGTTCGGCCCACTGGAGCCGCTCCTGAAGGACCCGACGGTCAGCGAAATCATGGTCAACGGGCCGAAGAAGGTGTACGTCGAGCGCCGCGGGAAGCTGGAGAAGACCGAGGTGGGGTTCCGCGACAACGACCACCTGCTGCAGATCATCGACCGGATCGTGTCGAAGGTCGGCCGGCGGGTAGACGAGACCAGCCCATTGTGCGACGCCCGTTTGCCGGACGGATCCCGCGTCAACGCGGTCATCCAGCCGATCGCCCTGGACGGCCCGAGCCTGTCGATCCGGCGGTTCGGGACCAACCCGCTGAAGCTGGAGGATCTGCTCAACTACAAGGCGTTCACCCCGGAGATGGCGATGCTGCTCGAGGGCGCCATCAAGGCCCGGCTGAACGTGGTCATCAGCGGGGGGACCGGGTCCGGTAAGACGACGCTGTTGAACACTCTCTCGGCGTTCATCCCCGGCGACGAGCGGATGGTCACGATCGAGGACGCGGCCGAACTGCAGATCCAGCAGGACCACGTCGTCCGGCTAGAGACGCGGCCGCCGAACATCGAGGGCAAGGGGTCGATCACCACCCGGGACCTGGTGCGGAACTCGTTGCGGATGCGGCCCGACCGGATCATCGTCGGCGAGTGCCGCGGGGCCGAGGCGCTGGACATGCTCCAGGCCATGAACACCGGCCACAGCGGCTCGATGACGACCCTGCACGCCAACACCCCGCGGGACGGGCTCTCCCGGCTGGAAACGATGATCATGATGGCCGGGACCGAACTGCCCGTGAAGGCAATGCGGCAACAGATCAGCTCGGCGGTGGACCTGATCATCCAGATCAACCGCCTCCAGGGCGGGCCGCGGAAGATGGTGAGCATCACCGAGGTGATGAACATGGAACAGGACGTGATCATCATGCAGGAGGTGTTCCGCTTCCGCCAGATGGGTGTGGACCAGAACGGCCGGGCGTACGGCCAGTTCGAGGCCACCGGTGTGCGCCCGACGTTCGTCCCGCGGCTGGAGCAGAAGGGGATCAAGCTGCCGTCGAACATGTTCGCGGAGCGGATCCTGATGCGGGACTGACCCCGCCGGGCCCCGGACGGGCCGCCCCGCTGATACTCGTGTGACCCGCCGCAGGTAGGCGGCGCAGACCGAACCGAACGATTGGCTCACGGACGAGCGAGCGAACCACCCTCAGGTGACCCCCATGTTAACCCCGCTCGTGTTGTCCGTGATCATCGGCGTGTTGGTGGTCGGTATGGTGTTTGGCCTCCTGTTCGCCCTGTTGCGGAACCGGGACGACGGAAAGGCGGCGGAACGGCTCGACATGCTGGTCGGGCGGAGTGGGCGGCGTGACTCGTCCGCCGACATGCTCCTGAAGCAGGCCCTTCAGGAGGTCGATAAGAAGACTATCCTGGACAAGCTGACCCCGGAGTTCCTGAACCTGACCAAGGTGATCGAGCAGGCCGACGCCAACGTCAAGCCCAGCGCGCTGCTTGGGGTCGGTCTGGTGGCCGCGTTCGAGTCGGGGGTCATCACCGCCTGGATGGTCAACATATACGTCGCTCCAGTTGCGGCCCTGGGGTGCCTGACGGCTCCGTTCCTGTGGCTGTTCTGGAAGCGCAAGCAACGGCTTAGCTCGTTCGCCGCCCAGTTGCCCGACGGGATGGAACTGGTCGCCCGGGCACTGCGGGCCGGGCACTCGCTGGCCGCCGGCATGCACGTGGTCGCCGAGGAGATGCCTCAGCCGATCTGTAAGGAGTTCGGCCGGGTGTACGAGGAGCAGAACCTCGGCATCCCGCTGGAGGAGGCGCTCAAGGGGATGTGCGAGCGGGTTCCGAACCTGGACCTGAAGTTCTTCGTGACCAGCGTCGCCATCCAGCGGCAGACCGGTGGCGATCTGGCGGAGATCCTCGACCGGATCGGGTATGTGGTCCGCGAGCGGTTCAAAATCCTCGGCCAGGTGAAGGCGCTGACGGCCGAGGGGCGGCTGTCCGGGGTCGTGCTGATCGCCCTGCCGATCGGCCTGTTCCTGCTGATGCTCTGGATGAAGCCGGACTACATCGAATTGCTGTGGAAGGACCCGATGGGGGTCAAGATGTCGATCGGGGCGATCGTGCTCATGATCATCGGGTCCTACGCGATCAAGAAGATCATCGACATCAAGGTCTAGGAGAAGTGGCCAGTGGCCGACGGCCAGTGGCCCGAGACGAACCGGAGACACAGCCGGCAACGGCACAAGCGATCCAACCCGGCCTCTGGCCGCTGCTCCTGGGAGACACCACCGTGGACCTGTTCGCGTTCGTGACGGCGGAAAACCTGGCCCCGATGTTCGTCTTCGTGGCCATGGTGGCGGGCGTGTTCTGGCTCTTGACGACGATCTCGAACCGCAACAGCCAGGCCGAGGAGCGGCTGGAGCGGATCGGCCGGCCGAAGTCGCTGGCCGAGCTGGACGTGTCGGTGAACGACTCCCGGCAGCGGTTCGGCGGGCTCAAGGACGCGTTCTCCAACCTCGGGGCGGCAATGGAGCCGCAGTCGGAGCTGGAGAAGAACAGTCTGCGGGTGAAGCTGGCCAACGCCGGGTTCCGCAGCGAGTCGGCGCCGGCCGTCTTCCAGGGGATGCGGGTCGCGTCGCTGGCGGTGCTGGGCATCCCCGGCGTGTTCGGGACCTGGCTGGTGTTCGGGTTCAGCGCCGCCGGGCTGCTGCTGATGGCGATGTGGGGCGGGCTGGGGCTGTACCTGCCGACCATCATCCTGGCCCACCTGCGGAGCACCCGGCAGAAGGAGATCTTCCTGACCCTACCGGACGCCCTGGACCTCTTGGTGGTGTGCGTCGAGTCCGGGCTCGGTCTGGACGCGGCAATGCGGAAGGTGACCGACGAGATGAAGGGGCACGCCAAGGTACTCTGCGAGGAGATCGCGCTGGCGAACCTCCAGTTGCAGATGGGGCGCCCCCGCCGCGAGGTGCTCCACGACCTCGGGGTGCGGACCGGGGTGGACGACGTCAAGAGCCTGGCCGCCATCCTGATCCAGGCGGACCGGTTCGGGTCGAGTATCGCCCAGGCGTTGCGGGTGCAGTCGGACTCGATGCGGGTCCGGCGGCGGCAGATCGCCGAGGAGAAGGCGGCCAAGACGGCGGTGAAGCTGATCTTCCCGCTGGTACTGTTCATCTTCCCGGCGATCTTCGTGGTTCTGTGTGGCCCGGCGGCCATCCAGATCCAGCGACACTTGTTGAAGGGTTAACCCGGGCCAAGGGCAGGACGCCCGACGCCCTCTCAAGGAGGAGAGCGATGAGCCGGATGCTGAAGGCGGCCGCGGCCGCCTGTGCGGTGGCGGGCAGTTTCGGGGCGGTGGGGTGCCACTCCACCGGGTCGGAGCGGACGCCGCTGGATAACCGGTGGGCGGGCTACGTCGATCCGTGCTACCCGGAGCGGTACAACTACGTGGCCCGGGCCGAGGTCCTTTCACCGTTCGCCATCCATGTGGCCAACGGCGAGATCATCGACTCGACCATGTTTACCTACCACTTCGACGCCGGTACCGACAAGCTCAGCCCGGCCGGGCTCGAGCGGCTGGACTATCTGGCCCGCAAGCGGCCGGCCCCGCCAGTCAGGCTGTATCTGCAGACCGCCCGGGATCTGGCCTATGACCCGGCCGTACCGGACAAGATGGTCGCCGCCCGCGACGACCTGAACCTGCGCCGGGCCGAGGCGATCAAGCGCTACCTGGCCGCCTCGACGGCGGGGCGCGGCCTGAACTTCGAGGTCACGGTCATTGATCCGGCCGACACGTCGTTCAAGGCCGAGGGTCCGGCCAACGCCGTCCGCGGCTGGCCCAGCCGGTTCGCCAGTGGGATCGGCGGGGTGAACAGTAACAACCTGGCCGGGGTCGGTGGCGGCGCCGCCCCGGGCACGCCCGGGACCGCCGGGTCGGCCGGGACCGGGGGCACCACGCGGTAACGCGGCCCCGGGAGAGAAACCGGCGAGGCGGGCGCCCGAACGCGGGCCGCCCGCCTCGTGCGTTTTTTATGCCCTATGCTTGTTCGGACACCGCACGGCTACAAGGACCGCACCGATGACGCGCCGCTCGTTCCGCCCGCTGTTGGCCGCCACACTGCTCGGGCTGGCCGTGACCCCCGCCACGCTACCCGCGGCCCAACCGGGCCACGCCGCCGCGTTCGCACGGGCGAGCTACTGGGACGGGTTCACCGAGTTCTGGACCGGTCGGATGAAGCGGACCGACGGCGTCGTCCTCCTGGCGCTGGGCGTCGGGGCCGTGTCCCTGTTCATCATCACCCGGGCCAAGTGGAAGAAGTGATCACAGACCGACCGCCGTCGCCCCTACCCCAGGACACCGCAACCCATGGCCGCCGTGCAAACCCGCCAAGTGATCGTTGACTGGGACGCCAACCCGGCCCCGGAGGCCCCGACCGCCCCGGAGACGCTCAAGGAGGCCGGCCTGCCGTTCGCGTTCACCTGCGACCAGATCCTGCGGACCATCATTGCCCGCGGACCACAGGTCGGCCGCGACCTGTCACAGTATCTGTGCCTGCCGTTCAAGGTCATCAAGGATCCACTGAAGTGGCTCAAGGACGAAAAACTCATCCAGGTGGACGGCGGCGACCTGGTCGGCGAGGTGAGCTACAAGTTCAGCCTGACCGACCTGGGCCGCCAGCGGGCCAACGACGCCGTTAAGCGGTGCGCCTATGTCGGCCCGGCCCCGGTCCCGCTGGAGGACTACGTCGAGCAGTGTTACCGGCAAACGGTGACAGGACTGCAGTGCTACCCGGAGGCGCTCAAGGCCCCGTTCGGCCACCTGGTGCTGAAAGAAGAGGCGTTTAACAACATCGGTCCGGCGATCATCAGCGGCCGATCGGTGTTCATCTACGGCCCTCCAGGCAACGGCAAGACCGCGATGGCCCGGGCGATCGGCGACTTCATGAACACCGCCGGCGGGTCGATCTACATCCCGTACGCGTTCCTTGCGGACGGGAACATCATCACCTGCTACGACCCGTCGCTGCACGTGGTGGACGACACCCCGACGGAATTCGGCGACGAGGCCGACGCCACCGTCCGCCGGCTCCTGTCCGCCGGGGCGGCCGACCAGCGGTGGGTCCGCATCCGCCGCCCGGTGATCGTGACGGGCGGCGAACTCGATCTGCCAATGCTCGACCTGCGGTACAACTCGGAAGCCAACTTCTACCAAGCCCCGATCCACTTCAAGGCCAACGGCGGAGTGTTCCTGATCGACGACTTCGGCCGCCAGTTGTGCAGCCCCAAGGAACTCCTGAACCGGTGGATCTTGCCGCTGGAGGACCGGCACGACTTCCTCACCGTGGCCAGCGGCAAGAAGTTCCAGGTGCCGTTCGAGCAGCTCATCATCTTCTCGACCAACCTGGACCCGAAGGACCTGGTGGACGACGCGTTCCTGCGGCGGATCCGGCACAAGATGGGGGTGAACGCCCCGCAGCGCGACGTGTACGAGCGGATCTTCGCGGCCAACTGCAAGCGGCTCGGGATGAACTTCAGCCCCGAGGCGGTGGACTACCTGTACGAGCGCTACTACCAACGGGGGCGGACCCCGCGGGCCAGCGATTGCCGCGATTTGCTGGAAACCGTCCAGTCCATCTGCCGATACAGACGGCAACCTGTGCATTTGACGCGCGACCTGATCATCGAGGCGTCGTCCAGCTTCATCGCCGAGTTCCAGTGAACTCGGCGGGCGCGGCGGCCGACGCGAGGGGGGCTGGCCCATGGACGGGCGATGGAAGCGGTGGGCGTGTGCCGGTCTGATGGCCGGCGCCGTCGGGTGCAAGAGCGGCGACGTCCAGCAGCCTCCGACCCCGGCGATCCCGGGGTTCCAGGAGAAGCCGTCACTGCTTCAGCAGGCGTTCGGCGGGCACCCGAAGTTCACCCCGCAGGCGCCGCCGACGCCTGAGCCACCCATCTATGAAGCCCGTAAGCCGGGCGAGCCACTCAAGCCGGGCACCGAAGTCGAGCTGGCCGCCGCCGAGGTCGAGGCGGCGTTCATGGAAGGACGGTCTGCCACGGACCGGGACCGGCTGCTCGACTCCGCCCGCCAGAAGTACCAGCGGGCGCTCAAGACCGACCCCAAGCACAAGGGGGCGATGTCCGGGCTGGCCGATCTCTACGCCAAGGCCGGCAACAAGGACCAGGCGACGGCCATGTACCAGACCGCGCTGCAGGCTTCCCCGAAGGACCACGACCTCGCCTACAAGATGGCGACAATGCAGGTCAAGTTCCAGGACTGGGCCGGGGCCGCGCAGTCGTGCCAATTCGCCCTGTCGATGGATCCCGAGAACCGCACCTACACCCGGACCCTCGGCTACTGCCAGGCGCAGCTCGGCCAGTTCCAGCAGGCCGGTGAGTCACTCATGAAGGTGATGCCGGAAGCCCAGGCGCGGTACTTCCTGGGGCGTGTTCTGATCGACCAGAACCGAGAGCCCGAAGGCCGGCAGATGATCCAGATGGCGGCCAATCAGGACCCCGAGTTCCAGCCGGCCAGGGACTATCTGGCACAAATGAACGGCGGTATCCCCTCGGCGGCGACGGGAGACGTGAAGCAGGCCGTGTTCGATGGGTCCAGTCCAGCAGCCGTGACGCCGCCTCCTACCCGGCCCGTCGCGGTGCCGGTAAGTGAGCGATAAACCCTGGGGGGCGCGGCCACCACGGCCGCGCCCCCGGATCTTCTACACCGCTCCCAGCCCCGGCCCGTTCAGTAACGCCGTGTTCATTGTCCCGTCCCGGATGGTGAAGACGCCCGGAAACCGTTCGTCCCATCCCGCGTTCGCCTCGGGGCAGTATTGACGGCCGTTCGACTCGATGGCCGCCACGCCGGGGATGTGAGCCGCGATCCCGGCCGAGTGGATCAGCGACGCCCCCACGCACGTCAGGTCCTGCACGCAGCGGAACATGCCGTACTTCTGGGCCGCCGCCGCTAGCAGTAGCGTCTGCGTCTGCCCCTTGCACGCCTTGAACGCCACCCCGGTGTAGCCCATCTCCCGGGCCAACCGCAGGCTCTCCAGGTCCACCAGCGACTCGTCGATGACCACCGGCTTGAGCCTCGCCGCCTCGTGCATGACGTTGCCACGGTCCGCCTTCAGGTCTCGCGCGGTCGGCTGTTCGACGTACTGCACCCGGTCGTAGCCGGCAGGGGTCAGTTCCTTCAGCCGGTTCAGGAACTCGACGAGGTAGCCGACGTCCCGGCACCGCTCGTTGAAGTCCAGGGAGTAGAACCACGCCGCCACGCCGCGGCCCGACTGCACCTCCTCCGCGACGCGGTTGACGCCGATGACCCGATCCACGTCCCAGCCGAGGTCGTCACCGTTGAGCTTGATCTTGAGGTGCGTCAGGCCATCGCGGGTGATCCACTCACCGAGGGTTTCGGGCAGTCCGTCGCCGACTCGTTCCTTGACGTCGGCGTCGGTCAGCGGGTCGAGCGCACCGACGAGGTGGTACAGCGGCATCTGCGGTTTCGGGTCGGGCAGAACGTAGCGGTGCAGGTACTCCCCGGCGAACTCGTCACCGAGGTAGTGGCCAAGATCGTGCGCGACAAACTCCGGGCCGTAGGCCCTGTAGCAGTTCAGCCCGTGGGCCTTGCCATAGGCGTCGTGCAGCGCGGCGTCGAACGGGCTTGCAGCGACCAGCGTCGCCAACGAGGGGATAGGTTCTCCGAGGTCGGTCAACCCATGCGGCCATTCGAGTATGGCTGACTCGGCGGTGTGCGTGATGTCAACCGGATGCCCGACCACTGGCAACTCTCGGTATACGTCTGCAATAGCCTCGGCGATCCGACGCATCGCTCCGAGCGTCTGGTCGTAGGTCAGCCGGCGGGACGGCCACGCCCAGACATTGCCGAGCGGCATCGACCCGAACCCGCGAGCGACCTTCCCCGTCACGGTCTCTACCATCATCTCGGCGTTCAGGATCGTGACCCGATCGAGAGCGACACCCCCGAACTTGATCGGCGTGCGGTAGCGGTACTCCTCGTAGCTGGTGGCCACGTCTTTGATTCGAACGTCGGTCGGCTTCATGGCAGTGCCCGGCGGGTGCGGGGATTCTAGACTGGCTCAGTATCGAGGTTCGCTGTCCGCCGGACAACCACCGATGAGCATTCCCGACTGGCAACTGCCGCCCGGCGTGGACCGCGGACTGTGGGACTACCTTCACAGCGGCGAGATGGTCCGCGGCTACGACGGCCAGATGAACGCATCGCCGCTGGCGACCGCCGACGTGTCGTTCTGTGAGAGGGTCTTCGACCGGCCGGGCTGGCTGATCGACCTGGGATGTGGCACCGGTCGGCTGTGCGTCCACTTCGCACGCTTGGGCTACGACTGCGTCGGCGTGGACCTGTCCGATGAAATGCTGACACAAGCCCGTGCTAACGCCGACCGGGCCGGCGTGACAGTCGAGTGGCGCAACGCCAACCTCGTCGAGTTGACGGGCGTGCCAGACGGACACTTCGACTATGCGGCGTGCCTGTTCAGCACCCTGGGCATGGTCCGCTGGGCCGAACACCGGATCGCGGTCGCACGGCAGGCATTCCGGGTGTTAAGGCCCGGCGGGTGGTTCGTGCTACACGTCCACAACCGGTACTTCCGCGGGCTCGGCTGGGGGAGGGTCGTCCGGCAGGCGGCCCGATCGCTCCTGGGTCGCGCCGACGCCGGGGACGTGACCATGTCGCAAGCCTACGGTGGCGCCCCGCTCACACTGCACCACTTCACACGCCGGGAGGCAACCCTGCTGCTGACCGCGACAGGGTTTCTCGCCCGGACGGAGACAGCGGTATGCGAGTCGGGCCGCGAGGTTCCGCCGGGAACACGGGCTTACGGGTATCTGATCGCGGCCGAGAAGCCCGAGTCCTAATCGGCGGCCACGACCCGGCCGTCGTTGCGGCCGCCGAGCCAGCGCACAACGTCCACGTCCCCGCCCTCGCGGAAGAACCGCACCGACCCGTCGCAGAAATTGAAGAACGCACCGCCGGGGTGCCGGCTGCCGAACGCCTGGGTCGCCGGGCCGTTGATCCGTGCGCTCGCCTCGTCCACCCACCACATCACGTCGCTGATCCACACGCCCCCGTCGCGCTGGCCGCTCATCCCGGGCCAGATCGCGGCCCGCTTCCCGGTCACGGTGTCGAATATGCACTCCCCGACGGCCAGGGTGTTCGACGTCCCGTCGGTGATCGCTTCGATCTTGATCTTGCTGTTCTGGTACATCACCCCGCCCGAGTCGCGGTCGGGGGAGAACAGCCCGTAGGTGATCGGCCCCGCGACGCCCCGGTAGTTCGACATGCCGTGGTCGAGCCGTTCGGGGTTGCGCGGCGGCCCGGTGTCCGACGGGCAGCGGTACAGCGGCAACGAAGTCTGTGACTCCGGCGTCGGCAACGCCGGGTTCGCGCCTCCGCCGAACGAAACGGTGGCCACCCCCGCGGCCCGGTACAGGTTGTCCTGTTCGGCATACGGCAGGATGGTCGCGCTCCACGCCCACCCGGGGTTGGTCCCAGCAGCCGTGTAAGCCGACGGGAAATGACCGACCACCCCCGCGTAGTTGTGCAGCGCCAGCCCGTGCTGCTTGAGGTTGTTGCTACACTTGATGCGGGCAGCGGCCTCGCGGACCTTCTGCACCGCGGGCAGCAAGAGACCGATCAGGATCGCGATGATCGCGATGACAACCAGCAATTCAATGAGCGTAAAGGCACGCCGGCCTGAACCGGGCGGCTGTTCGGACATGAACAGACCTCCGAGAGGAGCGCGAGTCGGGTGGCCACGGGCCATGCGGGCGCGGTGCGTCGCCGGTCTGGGAACTGCGAGTGCGGCGGACGCAACGGTGCGGGCGAACGGAGTGAGCTCGGGTCGGAGTCGGGATCCGCGTCGATGGGAGTGAGCGTAATCTCTCGCCGTGAGAATGGCAAGAACGAACCGGACCGTGCGCGGGCCACATCACAGGAACTACTCACCCAGCAGTTCCCGGCGGACCCGGTCCGGGGCCGCCTCGTAGGAGTGCGGCTCCATCGTCGAGACAGCCCGCCCCTGGCTGAGGCTGCGCACCCGATCGGCGTAGTCGAACAATTCCGCCAGCGGCACGAACGCTTCCACTTCGAACAGGTCGCCTCCGACCGACTCCTGCCGATCCACTTGACCCCGCCGCTGCGCCAGGTCGCCGATCACGTTACCCAGGAACTCCGCCGGCGTCGTCACCCGCACCCGCATGATCGGCTCCAGCAACTGCACATTGCCGCGGGTCGCGTCCCGGTACGCCTCCACGGCGGCGCGGGTGAACGCTTCCTCGGACGACAACTGCGGGTCGAACCGTGCCTCCAGCACCTTCGCCTGGACGTTGATCATCGGGAACCCGAACTCTCCGGTCTGCAGGGCGTCCTTGAGTCCCTCCTCGGCGGCGTGGCCCAGTGCCGCCGGCAGCGACTCCGGCGGGACGAAGTTCGCCACGGCCACGGGGGTCGGGCTACGGTGGTTGGTGAACTCCACCTTCAGCCAGGCGAACACCTCCCGCTGGCCGACCTGCCGGACCTCGACCTCGACGGTGCGCGGAGAGCGCAGCATCTCCCGGTAGCTGACCCGCGGCTTGCCGACCCGGACCTTGAGCCGGAAGTCCCGCTCCAGCCGGTGCCGCTTCACCTCCAGGTGCAGCGTCCCCATACCGCTCATGAGGGTCTGGCCGGTCTCCTTGTCGGCCTTCACCTTGAACGTCGGGTCCTCTAGCTGGAGTATGTCCAGGGCCAACCCGAGTTTGTCCCGGTCGGCGCCGCTGTCCGGCTCGATCGACTGGCTGACCACCGCCTCGGCAAAGGTGATCGACTCCAGCACGATCGGGTGCTGCGTCTCGCAGAGGGTGTCGCCGGTCTTGGTGTCCTTCAGGCCGATGATCGCCACGATGTCGCCGGCCGGCGCGGACTCGACCTCCTCCAGTCCGCGGTTCGGGTCGGCGTGGACGTGGAAGAGTTTGGCGACGTTCTCCTTCTTGTCGTTGGTCGGGTTGAGCGACCGCGAGTTGGGCCGCAGTACGCCGGAGTACACGCGCACGAAGAACCGGTGGCCGTTCGGGTGCCACGCGGCCTTGAACACCAGCCCGCAGAATGGCTCCTTCGGATCGGGCTTGCGCCGCTCCTCCTTGTCGGTCTTCGGGTTCCTCCCCGCGACCGCCGGCCGATCGAGAGGGCTGGGCAAGTAGTAAGTCACCGCGTCCAGCAGCGGCTGGATGCCGATGTGCTCCCGGCCGCTGCCGGCCAGAACCGGGTAAATCTGCCGGGCCAGCGTCTGTTCGCGGACGAGTTGCCGGACCTTCGCCGGGTCGGGGTCGTTTCCCTCCAGCACGGCGCTGGTAATTAGATCCTTCTCGTCGTGCTGGGTGAGTACATCGAAAAGTTGCTCGCGATACCGTCTCGCCTCGGCCTCCTCCTCGGCCGGCACCGGCTCCTCGCGGACAGTCTTGCCGTAGTCGCCTGCGTCGAAGAACAGGGCCTTCCACTCGATCAGGTCGATCACCCCGCGGAACGGCTTGGGGCTGTCCTTGTCCGACCCGGACCCGATCGGGACGACCACCGGGATCGGCCGACCCATCGCAGCGAAGTCCTGCGTCAGCCGGGCATGGATGCTTTCCAGGGTCCGGGCGAAATTGGCCCCGACAACATCCATCTTGTTGACGAACACCAGCCGCGGGACACCGTACTTGTTCGCCTGCCGCCAGACCGTCTCGGACTGGGCCTCGACCCCCTTCTGGCCGTCGAAGACGACCACCGCCCCGTCGAGCACCCGCAGGGACCGCTCGACCTCGGCGGTGAAGTCCACGTGCCCCGGGGTGTCGATCAGGTTGACGGTGTGGCCGCGCCACTCGAACGGCACGCAGGCCGAGTAGATGGTGATCCCGCGCTGCTGCTCCTCGGGGTCGTAGTCGGTCTCGGTGGTCCCCTCGTCCACCCCGCCGAGCTTGTGCTTGGCCCCGGCGTAGTACAGCAGGTGCTCGGTGGTGGTCGTCTTCCCAGCGTCGATGTGCGCGATGACGCCCAGGTTCCGCACCAGGGTGATGTCGAGATCGGAGCCGGACGACTTTGCCATGACTCACCAGCGACGAGCAACGAGCAACGAGCAACGAGGGAAGACAGAACTTTATAGTACGACGGCGGAGTGAGATCGCCATAGAAGAGACGAGCGACGAGCGGCACTTAGGGTTCGCCCCGGTGCCACTCGTCGCTCGTCGCTCGTCGCTCGTCACTTTTACCAGGCGAAGTGGCTGAACGCCTTGTTCGCCTCGGCCATCTTGATGGTCTGCTCGCGCTTGGCCATGGCCTCGCCCTCGCGGCGATAGGCGGCCATCAGTTCGTCGGCCAGCCGCAGGTAGGTCGGCCGGCCTTTCTTGCCGCGGCAGGCGGCGATCAGCCAGCGGATCGCCAGTGACTGCTGGCGGTGCGGGCGGACCTGCATCGGCACCTGGTAGTTGGCCCCGCCGACCCGCCGGGACCGCACTTCCAGGCTGGGCTTGATGTTCTCCACCGCGCCCTTGAACACCTCGATCGGCTCGACGTCAGACATCCGCTTCTTGATCTGGTCCATCGCGTCGTAGAACAGGCGCGTGGCGGTGGACTTCTTGCCGTCGAGCATCAGGCAGTTGATGAACTTGCTCGCCAGCACCGACCCGTACCGGACGTCGGCGGTGAGCTTGTCGTAGCTGGCGGTCCGCTTCTTGGTCGCCATCGGTTACTTCCCTTCCTTCTTCGCGCCGTACTTCGAGCGGGCCTGCTTGCGGTCCTGGACACCCTGGGAGTCCAGCACCCCGCGGACGATGTGGTAACGCACCCCCGGCAGGTCGCGGACGCGGCCGCCGCGGACCAGCACGATCGAGTGCTCCTGGAGGTTGTGCCCCTCGCCCGGGATGTACGCGGTCACCTCGACCCCGGTCGAGAGCCGCACCCGGGCCACCTTCCGCAAGGCGGAGTTCGGCTTCTTCGGGGTCATCGTCTTGACGACGGTGCACACCCCCCGCTTCTGCGGGCAGCCCTGCATGGCCGGGTGCTTCGACTTCGACCGCTGCGGCACCCGCGCCTTCTTGACCAACTGGTTGATCGTCGGCATTCTCGGCCTCTATTCCAACAAGCTCCGCCCGCCGGGGCTCCGGCGGGCGGAGGGATTGTCCCAGAGGGAGTAGGTATTCAAGCAAAAACCCCCACGAGCCGCCAGAGGGGGATGGGGAAAAAAGTCGCAAGTCCCAAGTCAACCATCACGACCTGGGTCTTGCGACTTGACGACTCGCAACTCTGGTCAGGCCGAGCCGTCGGCTTCGGCTGCCTCTTCAACAGCTTCGCCGACGTAGCTCTGGCCGTCCGGCATCGGCATGTTGATGCGGACCTCGGACTGCTGGTGGACGTTGAACCCGGTCCCGGCCGGGATCAGGTGGCCGAGGATCACGTTCTCCTTCAGCCCGACCAGGTAGTCCACCTTGCTGGCCAGTGCCGCCTCGGTCAGCACCTTGGTCGTCTCCTGGAAGGAGGCGGCCGAGATGAAGCTGTCCGACTGCACCGCCGCCTTGGTGATCCCCAGGAGCTGGACCGACGACTCGGCCGGCACCGGCGTCTCGAACGACGGAGTCTTCTTCTTGCCGCCGGCCGCCTGGAGCGCGACCCGCTCCTCCTCGAACGCGTCCCGGGTGACGATCTGACCCTCCCGGAACGTCGATTCGCCCGGGTCCACCGTCTTGACGCACTCGTTGAGCAGCCGCTCGTTCACCTCACGGAAGGCGAACCGGTCCATGACCAGTCCGGGCAGCAGGCCCGTGTCCCCCATCTTCTCGACCTTCACCTTGCGGAGCATCTGGGAGACGATGATCTCGATGTGCTTGTCGTCAATGTCCACCCGCTGGAGGCGGTAGACCGACTGCACCTCGCGGACCAGGTACTCCTGCACCGCCTCGGGGCCGTTGACCCGCAGGATGTCGTGCGGGACCAGCGGGCCGTACACCAGCGGGTCGCCGGCCTTGACGTACTCGCCGGAGTGGACCCGGAGTTGCGCCCCGGCCGGCACCTGGTGCTCCTTCTCCTCGCCGACCGGCTTGCCGTCGTCGGTCTCCGGCTGGATCCAGATGATCCGCTTGCCGCGCTTGCGGGTCGGGTCGAGGCGGACCTTGCCGTCCACCTCGGACATGACCGCCGGGCTGCGCGGCCGCCGGGCCTCGAACAACTCGGTGACGCGGGGCAGACCGCCGGTGATGTCCTGGGTCTTGGACACCTCCCGCGGTGTCTTGGCCAGGAGCGTCCCGGCCGTCACCTGTTGCCGGTCGGTGACCTGGATGTTGGCCCGCTCCGGGATGAAGTACACCCGCAGCACGTTACCCCGGTCGTCTTCGATGCGGATCTGCGGGTGCAGGTCGCCCTTGTGCTCCATGATGGTGTACCGCTCGACCCCGCTGGCGGTGTCTCGCTCGCGGCGGAGGGTCTCACCCTCCTTGATGTCCTCCCAGCGGACCTTGCCGGCCTCCTCGCAGATGATGGGGATCGAGTGCGGGTCCCACTTGATCAGGACCGTCCCGGCGGCGATCTCCTGGCCGTCGGTCACCTGGAGTTCGGACCCGTTCGGGACGCTGAACCGCTCGACCACCAGCCCGCCCTTGCCGCGGAGGATGAGGATCTCCCCGGTCCGGGCCAGGGCGATCTTCTGGCCGTTCTCGTTGGTCACGACGGTGATCCGCTCGAACTGGACCACCCCGGCCTTCTTGGCCTTGTACTCGCTCTCCAGATTGCTCTTGCCGCCGGTGTGGACGCCCCCGAAGTGGAACGTCCGCATCGTCAACTGCGTGCCGGGCTCGCCGATGGACTGGGCGGCGATGATGCCGACCGCCATCCCCTCCTCGACAAGGGCTCCGGTCGCCAGGTCCATCCCGTAGCACAGCCGGCAGACACCCAGCGACGCCAGGCAGGTCATCGGGCTGCGGACGGTGATCTTGTCCAGACCGAGCCGTTCGATCAGCCGGGCCTTGTCCGGCGTGATCATCTCGTCTTCCTCGACGATCGGCTCCCCGGTGGTCGGGTGGTGGATGGTCACCCGGCTGACCCGGCCGCGGACCGCGTCGTACAGGGGGCGGTCGATCTCATCCCCCTTGTACATGATCCCCTTGGTCACGCCCTGGGTGGTCCCGCAGTCGTGCATCGTGATGACGACGTTCTGGGCCACGTCGGCGAGCTTACGGGTCAAGTAGCCCGAGTCGGCCGTCTTCAGCGCCGTGTCCGCCAGCCCCTTGCGGGCGCCGTGGGTGGAGCTGAAGTACTCCAGCACCGTCAAGCCTTCGCGGAAGTTCGACTTGATCGGCGTCTCGATGATCTCGCCGGACGGCTTGGCCATCAGACCCCGCAGCCCGGCGAGCTGGCGGATCTGCTCGACGCCGCCGCGCGCTCCCGAGTGGGCCATCAGGAAAATCGGGTTGAGGTACGGCACCACGCGCCCGTGCTCGTCCGCTCGGCGGTCGTGAGCGAGGTCCAGCATCAGCCGCTTGGTGATCGCCTCCCGAGCTTCGGTCCAGTGGTCGATCGTCTTGTTGTACCGCTCCTGTTCGGTGATGATGCCGCGCTCGTACTGCTTGCGGAGCTTCTCGACTTCCTTGTCCTTCTCCTTGAGTACCGCCTCCTTGACTTCCGGTGTCCGCAGGTCGCTGGTGGCGAAGGATAGGCCGGACTTGGTGGATTCCCGGAATCCGGTGTCCTTCATGCGGTCCAACAGCGCGATCGTCTCCCGCCGGCCGAGCAACTGGTAGCAGTCGGCGATGATCCGGCTGAGGTACTTACTGCCTAGCGACAGGTCGTAGAACGCCATCTCCGGGTGGAGGATGTCGTTAAACATGACCCGGCCGACGGTGGTCCGGACCAGGCCGTTGGCCTTGCGCGGCAACTCCTCGGCGATGGTGGCGCCGCGTTCGTTGCGGACCTCGCTGATGACCTTCTTCTCCAGCGGCAGCCGGACCTGCACGCGGGCATGCAGCCCGAGCTTGCCCTCGGCCTGGGCGCGGAACACCTCCATCGGCGAGTGGAACACCATTCCCTCGCCGGCCTCGATCTTCTCCCCCTCGTCGCCGCGACTGGCGGTCAGCCAGTAGCACCCCATCACGATGTCCTGCGACGGCGTGATGATCGGGTTGCCATTGGCCGGGCTGAAGATGTTGTTGGTCGCCATCATCAGCACGTACGCCTCGACCTGCGCCTCGATGGACAGCGGCAGGTGGACGGCCATCTGGTCGCCGTCGAAGTCGGCGTTGAACCCCTTACAGACGAGCGGGTGGATCCGGATGGCGTTGCCCTCGATGAGCACCGGCTCGAACGCCTGGATGCCCATCCGGTGCAGCGTCGGCGCCCGGTTCAGGAGCACCGGGTGGTTCTTGGTCACCTCTTCGAGGATGTCCCAGACCTGCTCGTCCTTGCGCTCGAGCATCTTCTTGGCCGACTTGATGGTGTCGGCGTGCCCGAGTTCCTTCAGCCGGCGGATGATGAACGGCTGGTACAGTTCCAGCGCGATCTTCTTCGGCAGCCCGGCCTGGTGCAGCCGCAACTCGGGGCCGACCACGATCACGGATCGGGCGGAGTAGTCCACCCGCTTGCCGAGCAGGTTCTCGCGGAACCGGCCCTGCTTGCCCTTGATCATGTCGGTCAAGGACTTCAGCGGGCGGTTCGAGCTACCCAGTACGGGCCGCTTGCACCGGTTGTTGTCGAAGAGTGCATCCACTGACTGCTGGAGCATCCGCTTCTCGTTGCGGATGATGACCTCCGGCGCGTTCAGGTCCACCAGCTTCTTGAGCCGGTTGTTGCGGTTAATGATCCGCCGGTACAGGTCGTTCAGGTCGCTGGTGGCGAAGTTGCCGCTGTCGAGCAGCACCAGCGGCCGCAGGTCCGGCGGGATGACCGGGATGCACTCCAGGACCATCCACTCCGGCTTGTTGCTGGAGTCGCGCAGCGCCTCCACGGTCTTGAGCCGCTTGACCAACTCCTTGGTCCGCTGCTTGGACGCCTTCTCGCCGCGGGCCATCTCCTTGTCGAGCCGCTCGCGCAGATCGCGGGACACCTCGACCAGGTTGAGCTTCTCTAGCAGCTTCTTGACCGCCTCGGCGCCCATGTCCACTTCGAACGTGTCGCCGAGTTCCTGACGGTAGTGGCGGAACTCGTCCTCGGTCAGGAGCTGCCGCTCCTTCAGCGGCGTCTCGCCCGGGTCGATGACGACGTAGTCCTGGAAGTAGATGATCTTTTCCAGGCTGGTCGTCTTCATGTCCAGCAGCGTCCCGAGGCGGGACGGCATGGCCTTGAAGAACCAGATGTGGACGACCGGGGCAGCCAGCTCGATGTGCCCCATCCGCTTGCGACGGACGCGGCTGTGCGTGACCTTGACGCCGCAGCGGTCGCAGATCATCCCCTTGTACTTCATCCCGCGGTACTTGCCGCAGGTGCATTCCCAGTCCTTCTCCGGCCCGAAGATCCGCTCGCAGAACAGGCCGTCCTTCTCCGGCCGGTACGTCCGGTAGTTGATGGTCTCCGGCTTCTTGACCTCGCCGAAGCTCCAGGACCGGATGTCGTGCGGGCTGGCCAGGCTGATGCGGACCGCCCCGTAGTCGTTGATCCGGTCGTAGTTTCCGGTTTCGGCCGCGGCGGCGGCGGTAGCAGTGCTCATATCTCTGTTCCCCTTCCGTTGTGTTCTCGTCTTCTCTGCACTGCACTGCACAACAAGCCCACCCACCGCAGCGGGTGGGCTTGGGGTTCACATCTTTCAGGCCCGCTTCTTCTCGAGCTGCATGTTCAGCCCGAGACCGCGGATCTCGTGAGTGAGTACGTCGAAGCTGGCCGGGGTGCCGGCCTCCAGGGTGTTCTCCCCCTTGACCATGCTCTCGTAGATCTTGGTCCGGCCCTCGACGTCGTCGCTCTTGACCGTGAGCAACTCCTGGAGGATGTAGGCGGCTCCGTAGGCTTCGAGTGCCCACACCTCCATCTCGCCGAACCGCTGGCCGCCGAACCGCGCCTTGCCGCCCAGCGGCTGCTGGGTGATGAGGCTGTACGGCCCGGTCGCCCGCGCGTGGACCTTGTCATCGACGAGGTGGTGCAGCTTGAGCATGTAGATGAACCCGACTGTCACCGGCTGCTCGAACCGCTCGCCGGTCCGGCCGTCGTAGAGTACGCTCTTGCCGGACTCCGGCAGGCCCGCCTCCTTGAGCGTCGCCCGGATCTCCTCCTCGGCCGCCCCGTCGAACACGGGCGTCACTGCCTGGAACCCGAGCCGGGCCGCCGCGTACCCCAGGTGCGTCTCGAGAATCTGGCCGACGTTCATCCGGCTCGGCACCCCGAGCGGGTTGAGCAGGATGTCCACCGGGGTGCCGTCCTTCAAGTACGGCATATCCTCCTCGGGCAGCACCTTCGAGATGACCCCCTTGTTGCCGTGTCGGCCGGCCATCTTGTCGCCGACCGAGATCACCCGCTTGGTGGCGACGTACACCTTCACCATCTGCTGGACGCCGCTGGGCAACTCATCCCCGCGGCTCAAGCTATGCAACTTGCGCTCCTGCTCGTCGATGAAGAACTGGATGCGCTCCCAGTGCCGGCCGTGGATCTTTTGTCCCTTCTTCAGGTGGTCCGGGCTGCGGATGTCCAGGTTCTCCAGCCGGAACGCCCGGGCCTGCTCGGCGACCACCTTGTCGTCCTTGTCCGACCCCAGCACCTTGCCGGTGTTCGGGTCCTTCAATTCCTTCTTGTCGAGGACCTCGGACAACGCCTCGACGAACTCGCGGAACTGCTCGGCGATCTTCTCCGAGTACTCGGCGTTGATCTCCTTCTCCCGCTTGGCGATCTCCTTCTTCTCGTCGTCGGTCATGCTCGCCTTGCGGCTGAACCGGTGGGTGGCGATCTCTATCCCCACGACGCCGGACGGAACCTCCAGCGAGTCGTTCTTCACGGCCTCGCCGGCCCGGCCGAAGATCGCGTGCAGTAGCTTCTCCTCGGGGGTCAGCTCGCTGCGCGACTTCGGCGATACCTTGCCGACCAGGATGTCGCCGGGCTTGACGAACGTCCCGACCCGGACGATGCCGTGGTCGTCCAGGTTGTTCAGCGCCTTCGGGGAGACGTTCGGGATGTCCCGGGTGAACTCCTCCTTGCCGAGCTTGGTCTCGCGGATCTCGATCTCGAACTCTTCGATGTGCAACGAGGTGTACGTATCGTTCTTGACCAGCCGCTCGGAGATGATGATCGCGTCCTCGAAGTTGTACCCCTCCCAGGACATGAACGCGACCAGCACGTTGCGGCCCAGAGCCAACTCCCCGTGGTGGGTGGCCGCCCCGTCGGCGAGGATCGCCCCCTTCTTGACCTTCTGGCCGACCTGCACCACCGGCTTCTGGTTGAGGCAGGTCCGCTCGTTGAGGCCGTGGAACTTCCGCAGCACGTACTCGCGGACGATCTTGTCCTTCTCCTCGATCTTGATCCGCTCGGCGTCCACGTAGACGATCGTGCCGTCGTCGTTCGCCCGAACCAGCATCCCGGAGTGCCGGGCGACTTCCTTCTCCAGGCCCGTCGCCACGATCGGCGGCTCCGTGACCAAGAGCGGCACCGCCTGCCGCTGCATGTTCGAGCCCATCAGCGCCCGGTTGGCGTCGTCGTGCTCCAGGAACGGGATCAGACCGGCCGAGACGCCGACCATCTGCTTCGGCGAGACGTCGATGTACTCGACCTGGTTGGAGACGATCGACCCGAGTTCGCCGGTGATCCGGCCGTTGATCCGCTCCTGGCTGATCTTGTCCCCCTCGGTCGGGACGTCGGCCGGGGCGAGCTTCAGCCGCGCCTCCTCGTCCGCACGCAGCGAGACCACGTCGTGCAGCAGCTTGCCGTTCTTCACCTGCCGGTACGGGGTGATGAGGAACCCGTAGTCGTCGATCTCGGCGAAGATGGCCAGGCTGGAGATCAGCCCGATGTTGGTCCCCTCGGGGGTCTCGATCGGGCAGATGCGGCCGTAGTGCGAGATGTGGACGTCGCGGACCTCGAACCCGGCCCGCTTGCGGTTGAGCCCGCCCGGCCCCAGCGCCGACAGCCGCCGCTCGTGCGTGAGCTGGGCCAGCGGGTTAGTCTGGTCCACAACCTGCGACAGTTCCGACCGGCCGAAGAAGTACTCGATCGCCGCGGAGACGCTCTTGGGGTTGATGAGCGTCCGCGGGGTCATCTCCTCGGCGTCCTTGATCGCCATCCGCTCCTGGACGGTGCGGCGGAGCTTCAGGAAGCCCTTGCGCATTTCGTCGGCGGCCAACTCGTCGATGGTCCGCAGCCGGCGGTTGCCCAGGTGGTCGATGTCGTCCACGTACCCCTGGCCCGACCGCAACTCCAGCAGGTACTTGACGGCGTTGACGAAGTCCACCGCCCGCAGGGTCATCTCCGTCTCGGGCACGTTCTGGTCGAACTTGCGGTTGATGCGGAACCGGCCGACCCGGCCGAGCCGGTAGCGGTTGGGGTCGAGGAACTTCTCGCGGAATAGCTCGCGGGCCTTCTCCAGCTGCGCCGGGTTGCCGGGCCGCAGCCGCTGGTAGATCTTCAGCAGCGCCGCCTCGTGCGTGTCGGTCCCGTCCTCACCCAGCGAGGTCACGATGATCGGGTCCTTCTGCGGGGCCAGCACCGTCACTTCCTTCAGGTGTGAGGCGACCGCCTTGTCCACCTTGTCCTGAGTGAACGGCTTGCCGCTATCGACGTAGACCTCGCCGGTCTCCGGGTCGATCACGTCGTCCACCGCGACCATCGGCAGGACTCCCGCCTCGGGGTCGCCGGCCAGCCGGGCGCGGGCCTTCTCGTCCTTGAGCTTGATCGTCTCGGTCTCGTAGAACTCCTTGATAATGCTGGCCGTGCTGGAGTACTGCGGGTCCATCGCCCGCAAGAGCGTCAGCGCGCTGAACTTGCCGGACTGGTCGATGCGGACGCCGAGGGTGTCCTTCTTGGTCGCGTTGATCTCGATCCACGAGCCGCGCGCGGGGATGATGCGGCAGGAGTGGAGGTCCTTGTCGGCCTCGCGGGTGACGACGAAGTCCACGCCGGGGGAGCGGTGCAACTGGCTGACGACGACGCGCTCGGCGCCGTTGATGATGAACTCGCCGCCGCCGATCATGATGGGCATGTCGCCGAGGTAGACCTCCTCCTCGACGGCCGTGCCGTCGCTCTTGCGGAGGCGGAGCCAGACGCGGAACGGGCGGCCGTACGTGAGCCGCAACTGGCGGCACTCGTCGGGGTCGTACCGCGGCTTGCCCAGCTCGTACTTCACGTACTCCAGGCTGATCTTCTTG
>DATLIF010000566.1:0-11768 GCA_035539575.1 Fimbriiglobus sp.
GCTCACCACCGCACAGGTTCGCACGCTACTGACCCCGCTGGCCTCCCCCTGCTGCGTATCGCTCTATATGCCGACGCATCGGTCCGAGCCAGGTCGCCGGGAGGATCCGATCCGCTATCGAGAGTTGGTCCAGACCGCCGAGGAGCGGCTGCGGGTCAAGCACAAGGCCGCCGAGGTCCAGGCGATCCTCCAGAAGTTCCACGCCCTGGCGGACAACACGGCGTTCTGGGCCGGGACGACGGACGGGCTGGCGGTGTTCGGGGCTGGCGACCTGTTCCAGACGCACCGCCTGCCGCGGACCGTGCCGCCGCTGGCCGTGGTGGCGGACAGCTTCCACCTCAAGCCGTTGCTGCGGATCACCCAGTCGGCCGACCGGTTCCAGGTTCTTGGCATCACCCGGACGGAGGCGAAGCTCTTCCAGGGGGACCGGTACGGGCTTGAGCGGATCGAGACGGCCGGGGCCGTCCCGACGTTTGACGAGGCGGTCGGCACCGAGTTGACCCAGGGGAGCCGGGAGAAGCTCGCGGCCGGCGGTCGTGGCGCCAGCACCGGCCACTACTCCAGCACGGGCGCCCGCAAGGACGAACTCGACGTGGACACCGGAAGGTTCCTCCGGGTGATCGACCGGGCGGTGCTGGACCACTTCAGCGAGCCGTCGGGGCTGCCGCTGGTCGTGGTTGGGCTGGCCGACAACCTGGGCGAGTTCAAGAAGATCACCCAGAACCGGCATGTCGTCGAGGACATGGTGACCGGCGACCCCGGGGCGTTCTCTCCGGACCAGATCCGCGAGAAGGCGTGGAAGGTGATCGAGCCGCGCTACCTGGCCCGGCTGGCCCGGCTAAAGGAGGACTACGGGACCGCGCTGGCCCGCAAGCTGGCGTCGGCGGATCCGGCCGCGATCGCGCCGGCCGCGCTGGACGGTCGGGTTGGCCTGCTGCTGGTGGACGCGGACAAAGTGGTCCCCGGCCGGATCGACCGCGACGCCCGGACGGTGCGGACGGATCAACTCGACAACCCGGAGGTGGACGACGTGCTGGACGACCTGGCCGAGCTGGTGCTGAACACCGGCGGCGAGGTGGTGGTCGTCCCGTCCGACCGGATGCCGACCGACACCGGGGTGGCGGCAGTGTATCGGTTCTGACCTCCCCGGTGTGACAACCCGCGGGCGGGCGGTTAGAGTGGAACCTCGATACCGCCCGCCCGGGGATCGCCATGAACCGCCCGATCTGGATACTCTTCACCTTCGTGCTTGCCGGCTGTTCCGCGCCGGCGGACGATGCCCCGAAGCCCGGCGCCGCCGAGCGGGCGAAGCCGACCCGCGACGGGTCCGACTGGCCGCGCTTCCTCGGCCCCAACGGCGACGGCACGTCACCCGAGACCGGCATCCTGACGACGTGGCCGAAGGACGGGCTGAAGAAAGTCTGGGAGTGCCAACTCGGCCTCGGCTACGCGCCACCGGCGGTCGCGGCCGGCAGGCTCTACCACTTCGACCGCTACGGCGATAGTGCCCGGCTCACCTGCCGCAACGCCGAGACCGGCGAGCTGATCTGGACGTATGAGTGCCCGACGCGATACGAGGACTATTTCGGCTACGACTCCGGACCGCGGGCCTGCCCGGTGGTGGACGGCAACCGCGTCTACATTCACGGTGCCGACGGGGTGCTGGTCTGCGTCTCCGCCACCGACGGCAAGGAAGTGTGGAAGGTGGATACGCGGGCGAAGTACCAATTCCACCAGAACTTCTTCGGCGTTGGCTGCGTCCCGCTGGTGGACGGCGAGTTGCTGATCGTCGCCATCGGCGGCAGCCCAAAGGGGCCGCGCCCGGCCGATCTGCGCGAGGCGAAGGGCAACGGCAGCGCGATCGTAGCGTTCGACAAGAAAACGGGTGAAGAGAAGTATCGTCTGGGCGACGAGTTGGCGAGCTACGCCAGCCCAGTCGTGGCGGAGGTCGGCGGCAAGCGGGTCGGTCTGTACTTCGCCCGCGGCGGACTGCTCGGGTTCGACCCGCGGGCCGGCAAGCAACTCTTCCATTACAAGTGGCGCTCCCGGCTGGAGGAGAGCGTCAACGCCGCGAACCCCGTCGTGACGGGGGATAGGGTACTCGTCACCGAGAGCTACGAGAAGGGATCGGCGCTGCTGAAACTCACCCCCGGCTGGAAGGTGGAGCCGGTCTGGACCGACGCCGACCGGGATTACAACGAGAAGGCGCTGATGGCCCACTGGAACACGCCGGTTCGCGATGGCGGGTTCGTGTATGCTTCCAGCGGCCGTCACGCCCCGGAAGGCGACCTGCGGTGCGTCGAACTGGCGACAGGGGAGGTCAAGTGGCGCGAACGCCGCACGACCCGGTGCATGCTGACGAAGATCGACGGGCACATCCTGAGCTTCGCCGAGACCGGGGAACTGCGGCTGTTCAAGGCGAGTCCGGAGAAGTACGAGGAGCTGGCGCGGTGGGAAGTGCCGGGGCTGACGTACCCAAGCTGGGGGATGCCGGTGGTCAGCCGGGGTCTACTCTACCTGCGCGGCAAGGACGAGGAGAACCGCGACGGGCACAGGCTGATGTGCTTCGAGCTGACCCCGAAGAAATGATCGCTCCGCGGCTGGCCCCGATGGGGCCAGCGACACGGTACGCGCCGCGTGCCCTACGGGACCTGGCGAATCAGCGCCTGTTGGACCGGCTCCGGGAGGAACTTCGACAGGTCGCCGCCGAGCGTGGCGATCTGCCGCAGGAGCGAACTGGAGACGTGCGAGAACTCCTCCTTGGCCATCAGGAACACCGTCTCGATCCCGGGGTCGAGATGCAGGTTCATCAGCGACATGGTGAACTCGTATTCCATGTCGGACAGCGTCCGCAGACCGCGGAGCATCAGCCCGGCCCCGACATCGCGGACGAACCGTACCGCCAGTCCCTCGAACTTCCGCACCTCCACGTTGCCGAACTGTGCCGTCACCGCGCGCAGTAACTCCACCCGCTCGTCGATGTCGAAGAGCGTCGCCTTGTCCGGGTTGATCCCGATGCCAACGATGAGCCGGTCGAACAGCCGGCTGCCCCGCTGGATCGCGTCCAGGTGGCCGAGGTGGACCGGGTCGAATGTCCCGGTGTAGACGGCAATGCGGGGGCTCAGGCCGCGGGTCATGATTGCCTCACCACGTCGAGGAACCGGTCGATCTCGTCTTCCGTGTTGTAGGCGTGTGGACTGACCCGCAGCCGGCCGCCGCGGACGTTCACCACCACGCCCGCGTCCCGGCATCGCTTCATCACATCCTTCTGCGGGATGCCGGGCTTCGTCAGCGACACGATGCCGGACCTGTCCCCCGGCCGCCGGCTGCTGAACACTTCCAGCCCGGCGGACCACGCCCGCTCGCACAGGTAGTTGGTCAGGTGCAGCACCCGGGCCGAGACGGCTTCGACCCCCGCCCCGAGGAGCAGGTTCAGGCTCTCGCCCAGCGCGGTGACGCCGGGCAGGTTGAGCGCCCCGCCCTCGTACCGGCCAGCGTGCGGCTTCAGGTCGAAGTGGATGGTGCCGTAATCGAACGGCTTCGTGACGCTGTGCGCCCCGACGCCAACGGGGTGCAGGCGGTCGATCCACTCGCGGCGGATGTACGCGATGCCCGCCCCCTCCGGGGCGAGCAGCCACTTGTGGCCGTCGGCCGCCAGCGCGTCGATCGGCGTCTTCTGCACGTCGAGCGGGAAGACGCCCAGCCCCTGGATCGCGTCCACGAAGAAGAACACGCCGCGCTCCCGGCACAGGCCGCCGAGTGCGTCGAGGTCGGAGCGAAACCCGCTGGCGTACTGCACGAAGCTGGCCGTCAGCACCCGGGTGCGGCTGTCGATGGCCGCCCGCACGTCGTCCAGTTCGACCCGGCTGCCGCGGCTCGGGACCGGCCTCACCTCGACCCCGCGGGCCTTGAGGTTCAGCCACGGGTACTGATTCGACGGGTACTCCTCGGCCGCCAGCACGACGTTATCGCCGGCCTTCCACGGGAACCCCTCGGCGACCAGCCCGATGCCGACGGTGGTGTTCGGGACGAAGCAGACGTCCTCGGCGGCAGGGGCGTTGACGAGTTGCGCGGCGAGCCGGCGAACGTGGGCGACCCGGTCGGCCCAGAACCACACGTCGGCGATGCCACTCTCGGCGATCCGGCGGCCGTACTCCTCCAGCGCCTCGACGGCGCGGTCGGGGATCGGGGCCACCGCGGCGTGGTCGAAGAACGCCCACCGCTTGACGACCGGGAAGTGCGAGCGGAACGCGGTCCAGTCCATGGCTACCCCGGGGAGAACGGGAGGCCGGTCATACATTAAGATGGCTCCGGCCCGGCGGCTCGGGAACCCCTCCCGCTGTGGCTCCGCCTTTTTTTCCGCGAGGATGACCCGGTGTTTGCGGACAACCCGACCCCGTTCGACCTGCACTTCCGATTGTTCGGGTTCCCCATTCGGGTCAGCCCGTGGTTCTGGCTGGTGTCGGGCCTGCTGGGGGATTTCATCCTCCAGCGATTCGGACTGCCATACCTGTTGCTGTGGATCGCCTGCGTGTTCGTATCGATCCTGCTGCACGAACTGGGTCACGCGTTCGCGGCGCGGTGGTTCGGCAGCCCGTCTCGGATCGATCTGATCGCCTTCGGCGGACTGGCGACCTACTCACACCCACCCCGGGCCGGCTGGCGGCGGATGCTGGTCGCGCTCGCCGGACCGGCCGCCGGGTTTCTTTTCGCCGGAGCCGTCTACGGCAGCAACGAGGTCGTCCAGTGGAGTGAGTCGTCCGACTTCGCACGCCGGACGTTCAGTTTCTTGATCTGGATCAACCTGTTCTGGAACTGCATCAACCTGCTGCCCATCTGGCCGCTGGACGGCGGCAAGGTGTGTCGGGAGTTGGCCTACATGGCGGGTGCTCGGAACCCGGACGCGATCGCCTACGGGGTGTCGATGGTCGCGGCCGGGCTACTGACGGTGTGGGGGATCCTCGTCGCGACCCGCAACGAGCCCCGGTGGCTCGCAGAGAACTCGCCGTACGCCCCGAGCCTGTTCATGACCCTGTGGTTCGGGTTGTTCGCGGTGCAGAGCTTTCTCTTGTTTCAAGAGGCGAACCGGCAGGCGAGTTGGGGTCGGAGGTACTCCGATGAGGACGACCGATTGCCGTGGGAGAGGCGGTGACGCTCGGGGATCGCCAGGAACTACCTACCATCTCCGCTACCACCCATCAACTTGCCGAGCCGCTCGGTCAACTCGTCCTCGGCGGTGTTCGACCAGGCGAAATCCGGCGGCGGTTTGAACCCACCCTCGGCGTTGAACGCTGCGGACGGGACCGGGCTGACCGATAGCACGCCGAGTACCCGCCCGCGGTGACGTAACTCGAATCCGGTCAGGCCAGCGAGGTCGCCCGCGTCCAGAAGTCCTGGAGCGAACGCCGTCGGCCCGTCGGTGACAAGGACTTGCTGCTCCAGTGTCAGCGGCCCCTTGCCCGAGCTGGTGCCGATGGCGATGACCTGGAGTGTGAGTAACCCGGCCGCCCCCGGATCGCGGCTGGCGAGGAGAAAACACGGCCCCAGCCGCGCTGCCTCCCCGGCCGGAGGCGGGTGGCGGGCGACCTTCACCTTCCCCGACTTGTCGGCCGAGACGAACCGCGCGTCGGACACCCGCAGCGAGTCGATGAACCGCCGGCCGGTGACGGCCGTGAGCCGCTGGGTGTACAGTTCCCGGTCGCCGACCGACCACGCAACCGTGTACCCGCCGGCCCTCCGTGGGGCCTTGGTCGGTGCTGCGGTGAGCAGCGCCTCCTTGCCGGCGAGTTGCGTGCCGGTCAGTGGTGCGGGCACGACCACCTCCGCGCCGCCGCGGTCGGGCCGGAACGTCACCGTCACGCCCAGGTCGGCCAGCGGCGCCAGCCCGGTCGGGGACCGCAGCACCGCGGCCGCGGTCAGCCCGCGGCACTGCGCGGCGACGAAGGTTTGCGCGGCGACCGCTTGCGAGCCCAGCCGGACCGCAGCCGTCGGATTGGCCACCCTCAGCCCGGCGAGGAACTGGTCGGCTGGCAGGACCATGAGGGGCACGGTGGCGAGCAGTCGGTGCTTCCACAGCACTTCGGCAGTGACCGACTCCGGTGGAACGGGTAGGCGGAAGTAGACGCGGTGCCGGGCGCCGTCGGTGTCATCCGGGCGGACCGCGTCGGCGGGGATCGGATCGCGGCCGGGCAGTCTCAGTGAGAAGTCGGCTCGCTGTCGTGCGGCCGGCGGGAGCCGGGCGAGGACCTCGACCACGACGGCGTCGGCGTTCCACGGGACCGGCGGGCCGTACAGGGTCAGCCCGGCCTTCTCGTACCGGGTGTGGACGGCCTGCTCGGTCGGTCGGGGCCGGCCGAGGTGGAGAAGGTCAGACATGGCCCAGTCGCGACAGCGCCTGATCCAGTGCCGCATCGAGGTCCTCCCCGGGCGGGGCCGGGACGGCGGAGCAGATGAGACACGTCAACGAGCGCGGGATACGAAACTTGTGCGCCCGATACGGCTCGTCGAACACGCCCGGCACCCGGGTTAGGGTAAACAGCAGGCTGGTGAACTCGTCCCCATTCTTTTCGCCCTCTCCCCCGTGGGGTGAGGGCGACAAGAGGTCCAGTGTCATCAGCGCGTGCAGGCTGGCCACCACGTCGATGCTCGCCTTGCTGGCGGGGATGGTCGTCTCCCGCACCTGGCCGTTCGGGTCGGCGTAGTCCGGGTCCGGGGCCGCGGGGTCGCTGGGGGCACCGCGTTGCAGGTAGCTCGCGACGCACCCGTAACACGGACCGTCCAGCGGGAACCGGTGGACCCACCCTGCGATCCCACCACTCAATACTTCGCCCAGCGACCACGGCTTACCATGCCGCCGCATGAGGTGGTCGAAGTGGTACTTCGCCGGCTCGTTGTCCGCCGCGCACACGCCCACGTCACAGGCGGCGGCTGCCTGTTCGATCGCCGCCTGATGATCCGGCGCGGTCAGGTCCACCGCCAACACCTCGACCGACAGTTCTGGCCGTCGGTCGCGTAGCCACTCCGCGGCCAGTTCGCCTTTCGGTCGGCCAACCGAGGACGACGGGAACAAGTGTCGGTGTACGTTGTGTAGCTTGTAGATGTCCGGCTCGACCAGAGTCACCTTCGTAATCCGTGGATCACGAGCGAGCAGGTCCAACACGACGATCCCGCCGCTGCCAGCTCCAACTTGGAACACATGCGCCATCGGTACGACCCTATCAGACACGAGACACGAGACACGAGACACGGGATACGAGATAAAGACGGGCTTGTCTCGTGTCTCGTATCCTGTGTCTGCTCACTTGGCTTCCGGCAGCGGCCACTCGCCGGTCTCGTGCCAGACCTCGTAGCAGGCCAGCCACCGCCAGGTGGCCTGGACCGCGAAGATACAGGTGAACCGGGCCGGATCCCACCGGCTGGTCAGCCGGGTCGAGCCCTGCCGCCAAAGGCAGAGTGTCTGCCCTTCCAGCAGATGAGGGCAGTGTTTCAACGGGGTGAGAACCCGGGTCTCCGGCGGGACCGTCGGGTAGCTGGAGAGGAGCCGGGTCTCGACCTGGTAGGCGTTGTGCCCCGGCTTGAGTTGGTACGACAACACCAACGCCCCGCCGACCCGGTTCAGCCGGATGCGGAACTCCGGGTCGCGGCCCTCGTTGTACTTCTCGATCACCGGAAGCTCAACGGTCAACAGCCGCCGCTTGCCGGTCTCGGTGTCTAGTAACCCCATAGCGACGAGCGATGAGCGACGAGCAACGAGAGAAGACAAAGATAGAAGAACCGATGGCGATCGGTCGGCAGCGGACGCCGTGTCTTCCTCTCGTCGCTCGTCGCTCGTTGCTCGTCGCTTTTCAGTAGTGGCACGGGACCGACTTGATGGCGTTGATCACCTCCTCGTCGGGCACGTCGTCGGCGGTGCCGGCGAAGCTGGTGTCCCGGCGATCCATCAAGAGAACCCGATTGCCGTCGGCGTTGCCGCGGAGCGCGGTGATCAGTTGACGGCGCTCCAGCTCATTCAGCGGGCGGAAGTCCATGGCCTTCCCCTCCATCCCATTCCCGGGCGATACACGGCCCCAACCGGCGGTCACGACGGCCGCTTGTTGGCTCATCCGCGGGCGGCCAGCTCGGCCAGGAGGAGGTACACTCCCTGGTCCGGGGCCACGCCCGCCGGCAGGTCGGCCTGAAAACCCTCGCCGCCCGCCTCGTAGAAGTAGCGGACCGTCTTCCCTTCCATCAAGACCCGGATCGCCTGCCCGGGTTCGCCCAGCCCGACGGTCACGCCCAGGGCTGGACCATCCCTACCCGCCGTCACGTCGAACTGCACCCGCGTCAACTGGCGGGCCAGCCGGTCCAGCCGGGCCGCGTGCTGCTCGACCACGTCCCACACGTCTCGCAGCGGCGCCGCCAGGTCTGGGCCGATGGTCAACTCGACGGGCACCGTTCGGTACTTCCGGTCCTGCGGACCCAGCGTATACCAGTCGAACCGCAGCCCGTCCAGTACATGCACGTGGGCTTGCGGGTGGCCGGCCACCGTGCTGGCCTGGGCCTCGCGGCAGACCGTCCCGATGCCGAATACTCCCTCCTCGCCTCGCAAATTCCGGACCCAAACCCGGTCCCCGTCGTAGTCGCCATGACTGGGATGTCGTAACCGCCCGGGGTGCGTATGGACCACACCGAGCAACGTCAGCCGGCGATCCGCCTGACGGACGATCCGGCTCGCCAGCGCCTGGGCGTCGGCGTTGAACCGGACGTGGGCCTCTCCCGCGTCGCGCTCGGCCCCGGCGGGCAAGGTGGCGAGCACGACCGCCTCGTCGGCTTCTCGCAACCCCAGGAGTACCCACCCGGTCTCCTCGGCCCCGCGGTCGGAGTCGCGGTGCGCCGCGTACTCGGCGAACAGGCTCCGGGACACCTGGTCGGTCAGCACCACCCGCCGCAGACGACCGTAGGCGGTCTGGGACGGGTGGTGGGGTCCGGGGGAGGGTTGCGGCCCCACCGGCATCGGCCCGGTCAGGGTGTCGGCCCACCCCCGGACCCGGCGGACGGTGGCACGGATCAGGCGCGTCCAGCGGATCGTCGTCGGCCCTCGTGGTCGGCTCGGGTGCGGTCCCGGTCGGTGTACTCGCGCCGCCCGCGTCGGGGGTCGGCGGGCGGAGAGGTGGTGGTGCGGAGGTGGCCAATCCTGGCTCTTCGGATCGGTCGCGTCGCATCGCCATCCGACAAGCGCATAATATCCCGAGTCGGCGTCCGGCTTCAACACAAAAGGCGCTCCCGCCCGCGCGGCCGTGATACCCGACCGACCCAAATCCGGCGTCGGACGGCGGCGTTTCGAGTCAGGCGATCGCAGGCCGACCGTGTATAAAAAGGGGAGACCGCCGCCGCGATCGGGTCACCAACGTATGACGGCTCGCCGTCTGTCGGTGACGCATCGTTCCTCGTCTCCCGGGAGGTTCGCCTTGTCTGCTCGCTACCGTTACCTCGCGCTCGTGTTCGCGGCCGCATCCGCCGCGCCGGCCGCCGCCCAGTCCCCGGCCGTTCCGCCCGACCTGGTCAACTACGTCACGAAGGCGGACCCGTCGTTCGCCTGGAAGCTGGTCGCCAACGACGACACGCTGGCCGGGAAGGTCTACACCCTCGACATGACCTCGCAGACCTGGCAGGGGGTGAAGTGGGAGCACAAGATCCAGGTGTACGTCCCGAGGGGCTCGAAGCCCACCTCGACGATGCTGCTGTGGAACCAGGGCGGCACCCCGGGTGCGTCCAGCGGCGCCCTCGGGCTGGCACTGGCGGACAAGGTCAAGTCCCCGATCGCGTTCCTCTACGGCATCCCGAACCAGCCGATCCCGTCGATCGGCGGGCAAAAGAAAGAGGACGCGCTGATCGCCGAGACGTTCGTCCGGTTCCTGGAGACCGAGGACCCAACCTGGCCGCTCTTGTTCCCGATGGCCAAGAGCCTGGTCCGGGCGATGGACACCCTCCAGGTGTTCGCCAAGGAGCGGATGGGGCACGAGGTGACGCACTTCGTGGTGACAGGCGCGTCCAAGCGCGGCTGGACGAGCTGGCTGACCGCGGCCAGCGGAGACAAGCGAGTGAAGGCGATCGCGCCGCTGGTCATCGACACCCTGAACTTCCAGGCCCAGATGCCCAACCAGCTCGAATCCTTTGGCGGTAAGTACAGCGAGATGATTCACGACTACGAGGAGCGCAAGCTGCTGCCGCTGCCGGACACGTCGGTCGCCCGCCGGCTGTGGGCGATGGTGGACCCGTGGGTGTACCGGTCGAAGCTAACCCTGCCGAAGATGATCATCAACGGCACCAACGACCCGTACTGGGCTCAGGACTCGTTGAATCTGTACTGGGATGACCTGGTCGGCGAAAAGTACGTCTGCTACGTCCCGAACGCCGGCCACGACCTGCGGCCGATGGAGACGCCGAACCAGCCCGACCCGCGGCGGGCCACGAAGGAGCCATTCCCCATGAAGGGGATCAACACCCTGGCCGCGTTCGCCAAGCACCAGATCGCCGACAAGCCGATGCCGAAGCCGACGTGGGAACACAAGGACGCGAATGGGCGGGCACTGTTGGCTGTCATGTCTGACCAGCCTGTGAAGGCGGTGCGGCTGTGGGTGGCCGAGGCCGACACCCGGGACTTCCGCAAGAGCAAGTGGGTGCCGACCGACGCGGCGGTGACCGACGGGAAGGGGGCCGCGGCCTACGTCGATTTCCCGGAGAAGGGGTACAAGGCGCTGTTGGCCGAGGTCGGCTACGAGATCGACGGGCTGCCGTTCACCCTGACCACGCAACTCCGCATCCTGGAGGCGAAGAAGTAACCGGTGGGGTGGGACTTCGCCGAGGAGTTGAGTCGGTACGGGCCGCGGTCGGGTGACGCTCCGGTGTCACTGACCGCGGCCCGATCATATTGCGCGAGAGTCGCTCGCACCCACTACGAGAACTTTGCCGTCGCGTCGGTACTGCTACCAAGGCGGCTGGTGCCACACTTCCACGCCGTCTACGCCTACTGCCGGTGGGCCGACGACCTTGCCGACGAGACCGCCGGCGGTCAGGAGGCGCTCGACCTGCTCGGTTGGTGGCGCGGCGAACTGATCGCCATGTATGAAGGGAACGCACGGCACCCAGTCATGGTCGCCCTGCGGGAGACGGTGACGCGGTTCGCCATCCCGCCCGATCCGTTCCTGAGCCTGCTGACCGCGTTCCAGCAGGACCAGCGGGTGACGCGGTACGAGACGTTCGACGAGTTGCTCGGCTACTGCCGGCACTCGGCGAACCCGGTCGGGCACATCGTCCTGTATCTGTTCGAATGCTTCACGCCGGACCGGGCGGCGCTGGCGGACCAGGTGTGTACCGGGCTGCAGTTGGCGAACTTCTGGCAGGACGTGGCCCGCGACTTCGCGAAGGGGCGGTCGTACCTGCCGGCCGAGGACCGACGGCGGCACGGGTACGCAGACGCCGACCTGGTGGCCCGGCGGTTCACGCCGTCGTTCGCGGAGTTGATGAGGTTCGAGGTCGAGCGGACGCGGGAGTACTTCGATCGCGGGGCGAAGCTGTTGCCGCTGGTGCCGTGGGCCGTGCGGGCCGACGTGGACCTGTTCGTGCGCGGCGGGAGAGCCGTACTGGTCGCGATCGAACGGCAGGGGTACGACGTGTGGTCGCGGCGGCCGGTGGTGTCGAAGTGGCAAAAGCTCGGGCTTCTGTTGCGGGCGGGAGTCAGTCAATTCTTGTAGGGTGGGTCGAGTCTTCGAGGCCCACCGTGCGAGCAC
>DATLIF010000567.1:0-1629 GCA_035539575.1 Fimbriiglobus sp.
GTCTTCGAGGCCCACCGTGTGAGCGCCTGACGGTGGGCCTCGAAGACTCGACCCACCCTACAAGACGAGTCGAACTGAGGAGACCCCGATGACCGACCTCGTCGCCGAACTGGACCGGCTCGACCCGGCCCGCGAGTGGGAGCCGTGGCGGCCCGGCCCGGGCGACCCCTGGGGACTGAAGTGGGCCGGCCACCTGTACCGCCGGGCCGCGTTCGGCGGGAGCTGGCCCGAGCTGAAGGCCGCCGTCAAGGCCGGGCCGGACGCCGCTGTCGAAGCACTCTTCGCTGGCGGGCCGGGGCAGGCCGAGTTCGACCAACTCATGGACGCGGTCGCCCCCGGCCAGAGCGTCCCGCGCCAGCCCGGCAACACCAACGCCGACCCGTACGGGGTGGACCTCGAAGGGTGGTGGCTGCACCGGATGATCCTCACCCCGCACCCGCTGCGGGAGAAGGTCACGCTGTTCTGGCACAACCACTTCGCCACCAGCATCGCCAAGGTCCGCCTGCCGGCCCTGATGCGCGACCAGAACCTGCTGTTGCGGCAGCACGCCCTGGGAAAGTTCGGCCCGCTCGTCCAGGCGGTCAGCAAGGACCCGGCGATGCTGGTCTGGCTCGACTCCAACAGCAACGTCCGCGGCAAGCCCAACGAGAACTACGCCCGCGAGCTGATGGAACTGTTCTGCCTGGGCGTCGGTAACTACACGGAGGCGGACGTCCGCGAGGCGGCCCGGGCGTTCACCGGCTGGCACACCAACGTGACCACCGAGGGCAACTTCAACCCGACCACGAAGCCGGCGTTCGTCTTCCAGCGGTCTCTGCACGACGACGGCGAGAAGACGGTCCTCGGCCAGACCGGCAAGTGGGACGGCGGCGACGTGGTGCGGATCGTCCTCGACCGGCCGGCCTGTGCCCGGTTCCTGGCCCGCAAGCTGTACCGCCACTTCGTCTCCGAGGCCGCGACCCCGCCGGACAAGCTCATCGAGCCGCTGGCCGAGCAGCTGCGGAAGTCGGACTACGACATCGGCGACGTGCTCAAGACGATGCTGCGGTCGCGGCACTTCTACTCGGTGTTCGCCCACCGGCAGCGGGTCAAGGGGCCGGTCGAGTACGCGGTCGGGCTGCTGCGGGGGCTGGAGGCGAAGATGCCCGGCGAGGCGGTCGGGCTGTCGCTGCCGGCCGCGACGCAGGAACTCGGCCAGACGCTCTTCGCCCCGCCGTCGGTCAAGGGCTGGGATGGCGGGCAGGCGTGGCTGAACACCGCGACGGTGTTGGCCCGGCACAACCTGTCGTGGCGACTGTTGCAGGGGACGGGCGGCCCGCACGCTGTCCGGCTCAACCCGGCCGCGCTGGTCAGCCGCCATGCCGCCGGCAAACAGACCGCGTTCCTGCTGGACCTTATGGTGCAGCCGGCCCCCGGCGAGGTGGACGACCGCGCGAAGGAGAAGCTGACCGCGTTTCTCGCCGAGGGCAAGCCGCAGGGCGCGGCCCTCGACCGCCGAATTCGCGAGGCGGCGCACGCCGTCGCCACGATGCCGCTGTTCCAGATGGCGTGAGTGCCTGCTTCGTAGGGTGGGTCGAGTCTTCGAGGCCCACCGTCTTCGGCTGCGTGATTTCGGTGGGCCTCGAAGAC
>DATLIF010000568.1:0-4220 GCA_035539575.1 Fimbriiglobus sp.
CCTCTCCCCCAAGGGGAGAGGGGAGAAAGACATCACGGCAGTTCCAGCACGCACGCCGTGCCGTCGGCGTTGCCGGTGACGAGTTTCTTGCCGTCCGGGGTGAACGCCGCCGCGCCCGGCGGGGACGGCAGCGCCCACGACCGTAGCTCCTGGCCGTCCAGGCCCCAGACTTTCACCTCGCCCTCCGCCGAGAGCGTGGCGAACCGGTCCCCGGTCGGGGACATGACCAGCCCGGCCACCGTCCCGTCCACGGCCGCGAACGTCTTCCGGTCCTCCCGCTTCGCCACGTCCGCGACCTTGACCGTCCCGTTCGCGTCGATGGCGACCAGCGTCTTCTTGTCCGGCGTCAGGGCCAGGTCGCCGACCGCGTCCTTGAACAGCGCCCAGTCGCTGCCGAGTCGGTCCTTCTTGCCCAGGTCCCACAGCCGCACGACGCCGTCCTTCCAGCCGATTACGCCGATCGTGGCGTCGGCCGCGAACGTCCCAGCCCTCACCTCGTTCCCCTCGCTGCCCTTGTCCGTGAGCTGGGTCGGCTCCGCGGCCCCCGTGAAGACCTCGCACACCGCCTGCTTGTCACCATCACGGGTGGACACCACTGCCACCCGCTTCCCGTCCGGCGCAACGGTCATGAAGAACGCCGGCCCGATCGGTGCGGTCCGCGTCTCCTTCGGCGGGTCCACCGTCCACCACCGCAGTTTCTGGTCGGTCCCGGCCGCGACCACCGTATTCGGCCCGGCGAAGCTCACCGTGTTCACCGCGTCCGTGGCACCGACCAGGACCGCGATCTCCTTGCCGCTGCTCAGGTCCCAGACGCGGACCGTCTTGTCGAGCGACCCGGTGGCCGCGAACTTGCCGTCCCGGCTGATCGCGACGCCGCGCACCGGCTGCGTGTGCCCCGGTGGGGACGCCATCTCCCGGCTGGCCAGCTCGAATAGCCGCACCGCCTTATCGACCCCGGCCGAGACGACGCCCTTGCCGTCCGGCAGGAATCCGACCGACGTGACCCACTCGGTGTGGCCGCGGAACCCGCGGACCTCGTTGCCCGCCTGCACGTCCCAGACCCGGGTGACGCCGTCGGCCCCGGCGGACGCGATCAGCCGCCCGTCGGCTGACCACGCCACCGCCGTCACCGGCGCCGCGTCTGGCCCGTTGCGGGTCGGCGTCTCGAACTTCCCGGATGCAGTCGGCGGGCCGCTCTCGGGCAGGTTCCAGACCCGCACCAGCCCGTCCCCGCCGCAGGTGACGGCCCGCGACCCGTCCGGGCTCAGCGCGACCCCGGCCACGCCCGCCCCGTGCGCCGACACCGACCCGACCACCTTCGGCGCGTCCGATCCGGCCGGGGCCAGCAGCGTCAGCCACCCGTCCGCCGTCCCCACCGCGACCCGCTTGCCGTCCGTCCGCACCGCCAGCGCGCACACCGCCGACTTGCCGGACCATGTCCACAGGACCTTGCCGGTCGCCGGGTCCCAGCCGCGGACGGAGCGGTCCGCCGACCCGGAGACGAGCAGCCGGCCCGCCCCGTCGGCCGCCACCGCCAGCACCGCCGCGCCGTGCCCGACGAGGTCGGCCGCGTTGCCGGACGCGACGTCCCACACCTTCACCAGCTTGTCCCCGGACGCCGACGCCACCGCGGCGTTGCCGACGAACGTCACCGCCGGGACCGCCCCCTTGTGGCCGGTCAGGGTCTTCACCAGCTTGCCGGAGCCGGCGTCGTAGACGCGCACCGCCTTGTCGGCCCCGCCGGACACGATCTGCTTGCCGTCCGGGCTGACCGCGACGGCCCACACGGAGTCCGTCGCCTCGGTGGATGCGCGGTGCTCGTCGGTGGCCGACAGCGGCCAGAGCTTGATGGAGCCGTCCACCGAGCCGGAGGCGGCCTGCTTGCCGTCGGGCCGGACCGCGACCGCCGTGACCTCCTCGGGGTGGCCCTGGAAGGAGTAGAGCTGTTTGCCGCCGGCCACGTCCCAGACGCGGACGGTCTTGTCGTCGCTGCCGGTGACGAGCAGCTTGCCGTCGGGGGTGACGCCCAGCGCGTTAAGCTTGGCCGCGTGGCCGGCGTAGGTGCGAACGGTGGCGCCGCTGCCGGGGCTGGACCCGGCGGGGTCTGGGCCGGCGGTCATCTTGGCACGGTGGTCGCCGCCGCAGGTGATGATGCTCCCGGAGCCGGCCACGAACGCCACCCCGTACCCGGCCGCCCCGCCGTCGGTGACGGGGCTGGACAGCAGAGACGTCTTCTGGTCCCCCTTGAGCGGGTAAACGGCCAGCTCCCCGGCGGCGTTGATGGTGGCGACCAGCTTGCCGCCGCCGCCGACAGCCACGGCCTCGATGCGCTGGGCCTGTTCGGGGAAGGTCTGCGCCGGCTTGCCCGCGGCCACGTCCCAGACGATCAGCTTGCGGTCGTCGCCGCCGGAGACGAGGGTGTTGGCGTCCGCGAACGTCAGCCCGCGGGCCGGGGCGGTGTGGCCGGCCAGCGAGTGCAGCAGCTTGCCGGTGGCCGCGTCCCAGACGTGGATGTCCTTGCCGCCGGACGAGGCGACGGACTTGCCGTCCGGGCAGAACGCGATGCCGGGCACCTTCATGGCGTTGGCCTTGTCGGCCTCCGGGTCGTCGGACCGCAGGTGTCCGCGGTAGGTGACGAGTTCGCGTCCGTTGCCGAGGTCCCAGACCTTGACGGTGCCGTCGCGGGAGGCGGACGCGAGGCGGGTGCCGTCGGGGCTGTAGCTGAGGGCGTTGACGCGGTCGCCGTGCCGCAACCGGCTGACGCCGAGGACGCGGGAGACGTGTTGCGGCAGCCCGGCCGGCAGGAACGGCAACTGCCAGCGCGCGTCGCGGACGAACCGGGCCGCGGCGGAGGCGTTGCCGTCCTTGAGCGCCGCCTCGGCGCTGCTCGCCAGCTCGTCGGCCGCAGCCAGCTCCGCCGCGGCGAAGGTCTTGGCCGACTCGGCGCGCTCCGCCTGGAACTTGTCGATGGCTTCCTTCGCCTGCTCGGCGGTCGGCGCATCCTGAGCGGACAGCGGAGCGACAACAAGCGCGACAAGGGCAACGGCGAGCGCGCGGGGCATGGCGAACCCTCTCACGGCACGGCGGACGACGTGAGGTGAGTATACCGGGCGGAGCGGAAGCGCGGAAACCGGAGGACATGTAACGGCGCGGCCACCTACAGTGGGTATTGTGTCGGTCTTATGTTGTGATCTTGACTTTACTTACCCTAAAGAAGACTGCTGGGAACCCATTCCATTTGGCTGCGCTGCTTGACAACCACTCATTTGGCGAATAACTTCTCAGCTCACTCGTGTCGTGATTGTCTGGCGCTACTCGGATGACTTGGCAACTACCCACGGAGTTGGAAAACCTGATGCGAATCTTCACGATCTCCCACCGGTTGTTGAAGCGATTCGTTCCGTATCCCACACAAGTAGATTACTCCCGGAGAAAACCGGCCCGCCTCGCGGTCGATCGACTCGAATCCGCGAGCTCCCGGCATTATACGCCGTCAGTCTGCATAGCTCGACCGCTGGCGAACCCGGTGAGACCGCCGCGGCTCACTCCGGCGGGTTGACGCTGGACCCGTCTCGCCCCACGGCGGACGGCGCGGCTCTGCTCGGTGCTGGCAACCCGGTCGATGCCGTCCGCTTGGCGCTGTCCGGGACGATCACTGCGTCGATTGCAGGACGCTTCGCGGAATACAGGTTCATGCCGGGCACCTCCAGCCTGTCGCCCGCCGATCAGCAGCCGTTCCGAGTTGAGGTAGCCGGCGACGAGGGTCGGGTGTGGCTGGAGGATCTGGCCGGGCTGACCGACCTCGGTGTGGACTGGGACTACGACGACCGGTCGTGGCGGGTGAGCGTTCGGGAATATACCGATAGTGGAGCGTCCGGTGGGTCGATGACCTCCGGCTCGTCGTTTGGGCCAACCAGCAGCGGAAATGATTATGACCTGAAGTTGATGGGCACGGGGCCGGTGGTCGAGACGTGGTCCACCTGGGATGGCGATGAGCCGTGGGTCTCGCCGTTCGGCAAGGAAGTCCACGTGACTGTGACGGTCACCGCGGAATCCGACGGCAACTTCTGCTGGCACTACCTACTGAATCGCAGGTAAGTAAAGCTATTGATTCGATCACGTTGGGAACGGCAGTTTGCAGCGGTCCCAGAGGGCACGCAGGAGTTTCGGATCGAATTTCAGTTGGATGAGTCGATCCATCACGGTGTCGTCGAGTTCGG
>DATLIF010000569.1:0-4301 GCA_035539575.1 Fimbriiglobus sp.
AACGTCTGGCCGGCCTTGGCGAGCGCCGCCGCCAACCGGACGTCGTCCTTCCCCCGTTGGCGTTCGATGGCGAGCACACCCAGGCGCTCCTTGATCGCGCGGTCGAAGTCTTTCGCCTGCTCCAGCGCGTCGCCCCAAAACTGGGTGATCCCGAGCGTGTCCGGGTGGGTCGGGCCGTACCCGGACAGTTGTCGCATCCGGCCGACGACCGTTTCCAGCGTCGGCAGGGCCGTTGCCAGGTCGCCGTTCTCCTGTTGGGCGAGCGCGAGGTGGAGGCGGAAGAAGACGATGTTGGGGTGCTCCTTGGGCAACCGGGCGACGGCGAGGGGGAGGTTGCGCTCGTGCAGGGAAAGGCCCTTGGCCGTTTGTCCGGCGTTCCGGTAAGCCCTCGCCAGAAGGTGGCGGCAATTGAGCGTCATCGGGTGGTCCCGCATCTGCGGCTGCGCTTCCGCGTCCGAGAGGTTCTTCTCGAGCACCCCGACGGCCCGGTCGAACTCACCGACCTGACCGAGCGCCGCGGCCAGATTGGATCGCTCGTTGATGAGCTTCGCCAGGTTCCTGTCCGGGTGCTTCTCGCGAATTGCGATGTTCGTCTCGAGGAGTGGTATGGCCCGAGCGGACTGCCTGTCGTCGATATACGCTCGGGCCAGGTTTCCCCGGACGAGGACCTCGTCCGACCGGTCCTCTCGGGGGATTGATTGCCAAATCTCCAGGGCCTTTGAGAGGAGCGGGATGGCCCGGTCCGGCTGGCCCAGGTCGATGTACGACGTACCGAGCTGATTGTAGATGTGGAGCGTCGAGGGGTGTTTCGGCCCGTCCCCGTCCCTGGCCTCGTGGCTCTCGAGGAGCTGTTCGTAGATCAGCGCGGCGTCCCGGATGTCCCCGGCGTCCCGGATGGCCGCGGCGAGGTTGCCCCAGGCGGTGAGCGTGGCCGGGTGATTCTTGCTGTGCTTGACAACCAGCGCATCGTAGGTGCGCTGTTGCAACGGAACGCACCGCTTGTACTCGCCAGCAGCGTTGTAGGCCATGGCCAGGTTGTTCCGGACGATCAGGGTGTCCAGGTGGTCGACCCCCAGTTTGTCCTCGCACACGGGGAGGATGCGTTCCAGGACGGGGATCGCCTGGGCGAACTTGCCGGCCCGCAGGTAGGCATTGGCGAGCATGTTCCCGGCGATGAGGGCCCGTTTATCCTTACCCAGCCCTTTGGCCTCGTAGTCTGACACCACGGCAAGAAGCTCGCCCGTGGCTTCCTCGAGCCGACCGGCTCCGACGAGAGCGGTGGCGTACCGAGCCCTGCGATTGAGCACCTCCGGACTGTCCGGGCCCAGTTGCCGTGCCAGGGCCGGCACGGTGCGCTCGAACAGGTCGAGCGCTCGTTGAGTCTGTCCACTCTCCGAGTAGACGGCGGCCAGGTCGCTGCGGAGCAGGAGTGTGTCCTTGTGCTCGGCCCCGAGCAACTCCGCCCGGGTCGCGTGCGCCGACTCCAGCACTTCGATCGCCTTCTCGTACCGCCCCAGGCCGGACAGCGAAGCACCCAGCGTGTTTTGCAATCGGGCGACCACCAGGGGGTCGCCGACGGCGTCGCCCGTGAGATCAGCGGCCGCGCGATCCAGTTGCTTTCCCAGGGCCACGCGGAGAATATCGCCACCCCGCTCTTCCGCCCTCGGGTCGAGGTTCTCGAAGACCGAGCCCAGAATCACCACGCCGTTCTCGAGTTTGGTCAGCCTGGCGGCCGCGATGTCTCGCTCGTCCCTGGCGCTTTGTTCCTGCCGGCGGGCTTCGACGAGCCCCAGCGCCGTCCCGACGACCCCGGTGACCAGCGCGGCCAGCACCAGCCCCACCGCGATCGCCTGCGGCCGGTTGCGGCGGATGAACTTCTTCAGCCGGTATCCCGAGCCCGGCGGGTGGGCGAGTACCGGTTCGCCACCGAGGTACCGGGTGACGTCCGCGGCGAAGCCGTTGGCGGTCTCGTACCGGCGCGACCGGTCCTTTTCCAGCGCCTTCAGGACGACCCAGTCGAGGTCGCTCCGCAAGAGTGCGGTCAGCTTGCTCGGCTCCATCCCGCGGTTGGCCGACAGCGTCAGCCGGGTGCCGGCCGTGCTCAGCCTGGTACTCGGCCTCGGCGGCTCCACTTCCCGCACCACACGAAGGATTTCCAGCAAACCTTTCGTCTCCAACTCATACGGCGAGAACGGCGTCGTGCCGGTGAGTAGTTCGTACAACAGCACGCCCAGCGAGTACACGTCGGTCCGCGTGTCGATGTCGAGGTTGTTGAACGTGGCCTGTTCCGGGGACATGTACTGCGGCGTGCCGACCAGCCCGCCGAACCCGGTGTTGAGGGTGTGGTCCGTCAGTGGCTCACCCGTCGCCTTGGCCACGCCGAAGTCGATCACTTTGGGGACGGGCTTGTCGTCGTGGAGCGCGACCAACACATTGGACGGCTTGATGTCGCGGTGGATGACGCCCTTCTGGTGCGCGTGCTGCACTGCCTTGCACACGTCCACGAATAACTGCAGCCGCTCACGGGGCGTCAGCTTCCGGTCGTCGCAGAACTCGGTGATCGGGACGCCGTGGACCAACTCCATGGCGAAGAACGGCCGGCCGTCGGGCGTCAGGCCGCCGTCGTGGATCTTGGCGATGTTCGGGTGGTCCATCAGGGCCAGCGCCTGACGCTCCTGATCGAAGCGGGCCAGCACGCTCCGCGACTCCATCCCCGGCTTGATGAGCTTGAGCGCGACCCTGCGGCGGACCGGCTCGGTCTGCTCGGCCAGCCAGACCGTACCCATGCCCCCCTCGCCGATCGCTTCGAGCAACTTGTAGCGGCCGGCGACGACGGTGCCGACCTGCTCGCCCGCCGGTCCGGGGACAGCGGTCCGCTCCCCGCCCAGGTGCTCCGCCGCCGGGCGGGCCAGCAGGTGGTTGGGGTGATCGTGGGCTTGCAGCAGGGCCTCGACGCGCACGCGGAGTTCGGCGTCGCCCGCACAAGCCTCGTCCAGGAAGGCGATGCGTTCGCCGGGGGCGGCCTTGTCCAGGGCGGCCAGGAACACCGCTTTCATCTTGTCGGTTGCCGGTGGCATGTCGGCTCCTCGATGTCCCGTCCAGGTGACCCACTGCGGCGACGAGCAATCACCACGTCGGCGCGTCGCCTGGGCCGCCGATGGCGCACTGGAGCCACGACCGGGCGAAGGCCCATTGCCGGTACGCCGTTGCCCGAGACATCCCGAGTACCTCGGCGGCCTGTTCGATCGGCAGCCCGGCAAAGAAATGGAGCTGGACCACTTGGGCCGCCTCGGGGTCCTCCTGGGCCAGCCGGGTCAGTGCTTCGTCCAGGGCGAGGATCTCTTCGGGGGGCGGTCGAACGGGCACATCCTGGTCGTCCAGATCGACACGCTGAAGGCGGCCGCCGTGCTTGATGCGAGTCTTCCGCCGGGCGCTTTCGACGAGGATGCGGCGCATGGCCTCCGCCGCCGCGGCGAAGAAGTGCCCCCGGTTATCCCAGTGCGGTCCTTCCCCTTCGCCGACCAGCCGGAGGTAAGCCTCGTGGACCAGGGCCGTCGGCTGGAGGGTGTGGCCGGGACGTTCTTGAGAGAGCCGGGCAGCCGCGAGTTTGCGTAGTTCGTCGTAAATGAGCGGAAGAAGATCCGCAGCGGCGCGGGGGTCGCCTGCCTCGATGGCGGACAGGATCCTCGTTATCTCTGTCATCGGCCGCACCACTCCGGCTTGCGTGACGAATTCGTGCCAGTTTACCAGGTCGCGCGGCCCTTGACTCGATGGCGTTGAACCTGTCCAGTCCTGTTCGGCGTTGCGCTCTTCGGTCACCTCGCCCGGCTTGGGCAAGGCGGAGTGTCGGACCGGAGCAGGTTGGGTCGCAGTACGTTCGGGTGGATCGGACGGGCTCCCCGTTTGCTCGCCCGGCTGCCGCCGGGTAGACTCACACATCATGGCCGAGGTCACGCAGATCCTCGACGCCGCGGCCGCCGGGGACCCGAGGGCCGCCGCCGAACTGCTCCCGCTCGTGTACGACGAGCTGCGCAAGCTGGCCGCCGCGCGCCTGGCCGCGGAGAAGCCGGGGCAAACGCTCCAGCCGACGGCGCTGGTCCACGAGGCGTACGTCCGGCTCGTCGGCGGGGATCGGCCGCGGGACTGGAACGGGCGCGGACACTTCTTCGCCGCCGCGGCCGAGGCCATGCGCCGCATCCTCGTCGAGACCGCCCGGCGCAAGGGCGGCTCGAAGCGCGGCGGCCACCTCAGGCGCCACGAACTTTCCCCCGACCACCCGATGACCGAAGACGACCCGGAGC
>DATLIF010000570.1:0-3071 GCA_035539575.1 Fimbriiglobus sp.
AGTAGTCCAGGTGCTTGCCGAAATTCCCCAGGTCGTAGGCCCGGGCGACCGCCACCTGGAGGTCGAGCACCGTGTCCCGGTCGTCAGCGGCCAGCGGCAGCTTGAACTTCGGCAGCCGCTTCATGACGGTGGCGGTGTAGATCTCGTAGCGGTCCGGGGCGGTCGAGCGAGTGACGGTTACGGCGTGGTCGTACTCGGGCAGCCCCTCGCGGGCGAAGTCCAGGGTCGGCTTGCCCTGGGTGACGAGGTCCACCTCGACGGCCGCGGCCCGGGCGGCCAGGGCGTGCTGGCGGGTGGACAGGTACGCGGCCCGGCCGGCGGCGGTGATCCGGTTGGACGGGCTGACCGCGTCCACCAGGGTGACGAGCCGGCCGTCGGCGCGCGACCGGACCTCGATGTACTCCTCCGAGTGCTCCTCGCGGATAACCGAGGTGAACAGCGGGAACTCGGAGACGTACTGGCGGACGCACACCCGTGCGCGGTAGCGGTCCACCAGCCCCGGCAGCAGGAGTTGGTAGAGGGCCGCGACGAGTTGGTGGTGGAACGCCGCCCACACCTTGGCGTCTTCCAGGTACGGGTCCATCCCGGGGAACGGGCTGGGCATGCGGGTTTCCTCCTGAGGCGAGCCGGCCCGGTGTCGGGCGACAGGAGAGGGCCGGCGGTGTTCCGGTGCCGCCGGCGGCTCGCTGAACGTCGGGGACGGTCCGATTGTACCGACTGCGCTGCCCGGTTGAGAAGGGGCGAGGGCGATCTCACAGCGCGTGTTCATGCGGCGCCGAACTTTCCGACCCGATTTCGGTCGGGCCGCGTTACCATCGAGAGGACCGCCGGGAACCCGACATGACACGCCACGCCGTTGCCCTGAGCGCCGTCGCACTGCTTCTTGCGACGGCGACGGCCGTCGCCGACGAGCGTGCCGACCGGGCGCGGGCCACCGTCGAAGCGTTCGGGCGGAACATACGCTCGTTCGAGCGGTATCGGTGTCGGTTTGCCATCTGCCACGGCACGGCCGCGACGCTCGACGACCTGAAGGCCGACCGGTACGACCTATTCTCGATGGGAGCCCACCTCACGGTCGCCGACGGACCGCGGCTGAAGTACCACCGGTTCGGGCGGACGCCGATCTTCCGCGGCACCAAGATGGCCTACGAGTCGCTCGTCGAGCGGTTCACCTACCTGACCGACGGGACGACGGATTTCCACTACGAGTACGGCGGCTACGCGGCCGTTTACGCGGCGGGCTGGCCGAACTCGCCGGGGGAGGCTACTCCGCTGACGCTGGGGATGTACGACCTGCGGCGGCGGCTGGCGCCGGACACTCTGCTCGCCAACCCGGCCGAGTTCACATTCGCCCCGGACGACCTGCCGGCGACCGACGGCCGGCCGACCGTCGCGGCACGGTTCGCCGGCAAGGTGGAGACAATCGCCTTGACCTGGCGGTTCGCCTTCGACCCGGCTCGCGGTCACCTGCCGGTGCGGATGGTGGCGTCAGACGGGATTTCGCCACAGTCGGAGGTCTGGCTGCTGGAGGCAAGGGACTGCGGCGGCGGCCGGTTCTTCCCCACAAAGTACGTGTCGTTCCACCATCCGAGGACGTCGGACCGGCCACTCGACATGCGGTTGTACGTCGTGACCGAACTGGATCCGGACTACACGCCGACGCGGGAGGATCTGACCGTCACGCTGCCGGCCGGGACACAGGTGAGCTTGCAACTCCAGCAGTCGTCCGTCTGGCCGCGGTCGTTCGGGCTGCCCACGACGCTGCACGCCGACGACCTGTCCGCGGTGACAGCCAACCTGGAGGCCCAAGCACCGAGGAGACTGGACCGCAGCCGGTTGCGCGAGCTGGCCGGCCGGTTCTGGCCGTGGGGCGCGGCCCTGGCCGGCGGGTTGGGGGTGATCGTCCTGGCGCAACTCTGGCTCGTCGGTCGGCGGCGCCGCCAGCCGCGATTGCACGGATAACAATTCGACGTATTATGACCGCTGACCGGTGCCCCCTCACCCCCCCGGCCGCGAGGCAAGTTCTGATGGGCAAACTGATCGAGCGGAGGACCGCCGACTCCGGCGACGTCGGCCGCCAGTGGACCGTGCAGGACGCGGTCGAGACCTACGGCGTCCCCTACTGGGGCAAGGGGTACTTCGGGGTCAACGACAACGGGAACGTCACCGCCCACCCGTACAAGAACCCCGAACAGGCCATCGACCTCAAGGAGTTGATCGACCAGCTCCAGAACCGCGGCATCCAGCTCCCCATCCTGTTGCGGTTCAACGACATCCTCCGCCACCGCATCGGCGAGATCGCCGACGCCTTCCAGAAGTCCATCGCCGAGTTCGGCTACCAGGGCGGGTACTCCTGTGTCTACCCGATCAAGGTCAACCAGCAGCGCCACGTCGTCGAGGAAGTGCTGAACTTCGGCAAGTCGCACGGGTTCGGCCTCGAGGCCGGCAGCAAGCCGGAGCTGCTCGCGGTGCTGGCCCTGACCAACGGCACCGGCGAGACGCCCATCATCTGCAACGGGTTCAAGGACGACGAGTTCATCAAGATGGTGGTGCTGGCCCGGAAGCTCGGCAAGAACATCATCCCGGTGGTCGAGAAGTTCAGCGAGCTGGAGCTGATCGTCAAGTACATGGAGCAACTCGACGTCCGCCAGCCGATCGGGGTGCGGGTGAAGCTCGCCTCCCGCGGGGCCGGACGGTGGCGGTCCAGCGCCGGCTACCGGTCCAAGTTCGGACTGACGCTGACCGAGGTCATTGACGCCTTCCACTACCTGAAGGCGAAGGGGCTGGAAGACTGCTTCCAGATGACCCACTTCCACATGGGCAGCCAGATCACCAACATCCGCAAGGTGAAGGACGCGCTCAACGAGGCGGCCCGCATCTTCGCCGAGCTGCACCGGATGGGGGCGGGGCTGAAGTACATCGCCGTCGGCGGCGGGCTGGGGGTGGACTACGACGGGTCGCAGACGGACTTCGAGTCGTCCATCAACTACACCCTGCAGGAGTACGCGAACGACGTGGTGTTCCGCGTGAAGCAGGTGTGTGACGAGGCCGGCGTCCCGCACCCGAGCATC
>DATLIF010000571.1:0-4465 GCA_035539575.1 Fimbriiglobus sp.
GCTCAGGCCGTCGTGGTCGATCGCCTCGTCAAACTGCCCCTGACTGAGAAGAAGTAGGCGACCGAGCCGTAACGCGGGCCCGGGCCGCAGTGCCCGGGCTCTTATCATTTCCGTCGCCCCGACCCCGGTCCCGCCATGCCCCGCCGCCCGAAGTACCTGACCGACGAACAGGCCCTGATCGCCGGGTGCCTGGCCGCCCCGACCGACTCCGCTCCGTGGGCCGCTCTGCGTTGGGCGCCGGAACTGGCTGGACCTTGGAGGCGACGGCGGATTGAAGCCGACGGCCGTGCTGCTGAGCATCACCGCATCCGTCAAGCGACACGGCCTCGACCCGTGGGCGTATCTGAGACACGTCCTGACCGAACTCCCGGGCCGCGCCGCGGGTGCCGACCTCACCGACCTGCTGCCGGACCGGTGGAAGCGATGCCCGGCTGGTCCGGTTGCTGTCCCCGGTTGAAGCGGCCCGCCGGGCCGTACGGTTCGGCCCGCGATGAAACGCGCCGCCGAGTTGGAGCCCGGCCGTAACCACCGGCCGCGATCATCAGTCGTCATTGAGGATCGTGCCGGTGCCGCGGCTCTTGGTGAACAGCGAGTTGTCGCTGTTGTCGAACAGGTCCAGGTAGAAGTACTCGGTCGCCTCCTTCTGCTTGTCCCCCTTCACTTCGATCGTGATCGTCTTCGTCGTGTCGCCGGGGGCGAACGTCAGCGTGCCGCTCTTCGCGACGTAGTCGCCGCCGCCCGTCGTCGCGGTGCCGTTGGCCGTGGCGAACGACATCGTCACCGGCTGGTCGTAGGCGGCCGAGAGCGTGACCGTGAACGTGAACAGGGTCGTCGCGCGGTTCTTACCCTCGGCCTTGCTCACGTTGCTGATGCTAACGCGCGGCTCGTCATCGACGATGGTGCCCGCGGCCTGGCCGTTAGCGACGGTCGCGTTGGTCGCGTTGGTCGCGTTGCTGAGGTTGACGAAGAACGTCTTGTTCGGTTCCGCCAGGCGGTCGCCGTTGACCCAAACGGTGATGGTCCCCGTCGTCTGGCCGGCGGGAATCGTCAGCGTGCCGGAGGCGGCCGTGTAGTCGCTGCCGGCGGACGTCGCGGTGCCGTCGGCGGTGGCGTAGTCGACCGATACGGCCTGGCCGGTGGAGCCCGATAGCGTGACGGTGAAGACGAGGGCAGTCGTGCCGTCGTTGCCTTCGAGAACCGTGGAGTTGCCGATGGAGAGTCGCGGCATCCCGTCGAGGGAATACGGCCCGAAGATGTTCGGGTCGATATCCGCGAAGTTGTTGATCGTGTTGGAGACGGTGAAGGTGTCCAGGAAGGCAAGTGGATGTCCGTTTGCCATGCAGAGGCCTCCGCCCGTGCTCACACCGGCGAAGTCAGGGTCGTCCCAGCCGCTGCGCCCGCCGACTGCCCTGTTGCCGAAGACCGTGCTCTGGCGGATTTCCAGAGTGGCGTCGCCCTCAACACGGATACCGCCGCCCGCCGACTCGCCACCGTTCCCGGGGGACAGGATGTCTGCTCCCCACGCATCGCCACCTGCGCCGCCGCTCGCCCAATTAAGTGAGATCGTGCTCTGGTTGACGTACACGACGACGCCGGCCGCGACAAAGAGGCCGCCCCCCCTCGCTTGACCGCCGGTGTAACCGGACGAGTAGGTGTGGTAGTCGTCCACGTAATAGTCCACAACGCCCGGGCCGCCCAGCGCTTCGTTCCCGGACACGGTGCACTGTTCGAGGGTCAGAGTGCCTCCTCCGACGTAGAGGCCGCCCCCCGCCGCCAAGCCGCTTGAGAAGTAGGAGTTGTCCTGGCCCTCCGCGATGTTCCCGGTCACGGTCACGTGGTCGAGGGTGACGGTTCCGCCGGCCACGGAAATGCCGCCGCCCGGGGAGCCGTAGCCGTTGGCGACCGTCAGGTCCGCGATCAGGACGGTGGGATCGCCGGTGATCCCGAAGACCCGGCTGACGCTCTCGCCGCTGACGGTCAGGGCACCGGCGCCCGGGCCGCTAATCGTGAGGCTGTCGGTGATGTTCAGCTGGCCGCTAGTCAGCGCGATGGTGCCGGCCGTGGCGAAGTCGATCGTATCGGCGCCGGGGTTGGCGTTGGCGGCGGCGACCGCCGCCCGCAGCGAATCGGGACCGGTGTCGAGGAGGTTGGTCACCGTGAAGGTGCTGGGCAGGCAGCGGTCGTCGAGTTGCTCCACCCGGGGGCGGAATGTGGACACGGACATGGTCAGACCTCCTCAGAGTCGGCGGTCTGCGGTAGGATGACGACGGCCCTCTCGGCGCGCAGACCGGGCGCCGGGGCGGTGCCGGGCCGGTGGGGGCTTGCTTGGCGGTAAGGACCCCACCGGCCGCTTTGTTCGATCAGCGAGCAACGGTCACACGGCTGCTCTTTTCAATCCGGCTTCCCCGAGACAACTTTTTCCATCTCGTTCAGAAGCAGTTCGCAATACGCACGGCGATACCACGTGGGCAGCTTGGCCCAGTCGGCCTTTTTCGACCGCGCTTGCCTGGCAAATCGGTCCGCCAGATCGGCATTCCCGAGCCGGTGATGCGCCATCGCCAGGAAGCACAGGCGAACGTCCTCAATGTCTGCTTTTCCGGCTTTGTTCCAGCAATCTACCGAATCGTCCAGTCGGTCGAGGCGATACAGCCAGGCGGCGTAGGGGTATGATCCGGAAGCGATGTTTGGAAGTCCCTTCATGGCCCGCTCGGCGAATCGCGAAGCCTTTTCCTTGTCCTTGACGGAATGAGGGGCGAGCGCTAGCGCCCAGGAGACCCACCACGCTTCATGCGGGTCAGCAACCTCTTCGAACGTCTTCAGCATTGTTTCGCACACCTGACGATAGGTATCAGGATGTTGCGCTACGAGAGACGCGACGGCGTAATTATGCCACGTCCCCGCACCATCCCCCCCCAGTTCCAACCGCGTTCGGAAGCCCATCTCCGCCTCGTCCCATCGACCCTGCTCCGCGAGGTGGTGGGCACGGTGACTCCATAGCCAGATGACTTTCGGCCGCAGCTTGACCACGCGCGGAAAGACTTCGTCCGACGTGACGATCTGCGCCAGAATCCGCTTCGGCTCGGCGTCTTTCCAGCTCGAATCTGCGGTCGTATCGAGCACCTTGCTGAATTCTTCGGCCGCCTCGTCGAGGCGGCCCTTCGCGAGCTGGGCGTTCGCCTCGCGGGCGTGATCGATCGGGGTCACGGCAACCGAGGCGAAGAGTTGTCGCAGTTCTTGCTCGGTCAAGGCGCGGGGCCAGACCGTGAGTTCGTCCATCACCCCGTTGAGGTTCAGGGCGGCGATGTCCTGGACCCCCTCCGGGGAGCAGCCGACGTGCTGGAGGGGCTTTTCATACACGCGGTCGTTCAATATGAGCCGCGCTTGCCCTTTGCCGGGTGCCCCGTTCTCCAACGTGACGGCAACGAAGGCCCATTCGCCGGGCGCGATCCTTGCCTCCGGGCTGTTGACGTGAATCCAGGTTCTGGGGGGGCACCACGCTCCGACGTACATGCAGTGAGTGTGATAGAAGTCGAACTCCGGCAACACCTTGGCCGGGTAGTCCCTGTTCATGCAAGTGTAGATGGTCCAGTTCTTCTTGGAGTCGAGGAACTTCACCCAGGCCGCGATCGTGAAGTTCGACTGGCCCGCGACGAGCGAGGACGGCAGGCGCAGGTAGCCTTTACCGGCATTCTCCAGCCCGCCCCCGGTCTTTCCATGCGAGGTGAACCGGGCCTGTTCGCACAGGCCGTCGTTCCCCCTGCCGCTGAGGTCTCGGGCGTAGGTCCTGCCGTCCCGCTCGTAAAAGTCACTCCGGTCGAAGCGCATCCGTAAGACGGGCTTGCCGGCCACCTCCGGCGCCGTTGCCGGCGGCTCCCGCCGCACCCGGACCGTCTCCTTGCCGCCGCGCGTGATGGAGATCAACTCCTCCTTCAGGGGCGTGCCGTCCTTGCTGACCCGGACCGTGTACACCCCCGGTCGCACGCGCACCTCCTGCGGCCCGGCTCCGGTGATGACCAGGCCGCCGTCGCCTTCGATCGTGATCTTGACGTCCGGGTCGTCGGTCTCGACGACCAGTGTCCCGTCCGGGGTGAGGAAGCGGATCACCGTCGTTCGCACCTTCGTCACCCCTGCCGCCTCGGTCAACCCCAGGCCGGCGGTCGCCAGCGCCAGCACGGCGGCGACCGCGACCCAGCGGTGCCGTCGGCGGACGGGGAGAGGTGCGGCCGGCTTCACCGTGATCGGCAACGGCACCACCGACGGGTGCTGGAGGTGGGCCAGGTGCCGGCCGAGCACCTCGGCCACCTCGGCCGCCGACTGGTAGCGGGCGGCCGGGTCCTTGGCGTGCAGCCTTCCGATCACTTCGGCCAGCCAGTCGGGGACCTCCGGGTTCGCTTCTCGGACCGGCCGCGGGTCGTCCTCGCACACCCGCTTCAGGACGGCCATGGTCGTGCTCGCCCGGAACGGC
>DATLIF010000572.1:0-7764 GCA_035539575.1 Fimbriiglobus sp.
CTCCAGGCTCGCCTGACGGCTTACTCCCCCGCCTTCTGGCGTTGTTGCCATGCCCAACGGAACAGGTTGCGGGTGTCGGCGTACCGGCTGTCGGTGGACGTGCTGCCCAGAACGACCACCAGCACGTGGTCCGCTCCGCGCGTTCCGCTTGCGATCAGGCAGCATCCGGCCGCGTTCGTCGTGCCGGTCTTGACGCCGTCGTACCCCTCGACGTCCAGCAGTTTGTTGGTGTTCTCCCAGACGACGGTCCGCTTCGCCCCGTCCGGGCCAGTGATCTCACACTCGTGGCGGGTCGCCCCGACGTACTCCCGGAACCGCCGGTCCTTCAGCGCGTGCCGCGTGAGCGTGAGCAGGTCGCGGGCACTGGAGCGGTTGTCGGCGGTCAACCCGCTGGTGTCCCGGTAAGTCGTCTCGGCGAGTTTCAACTCCTTGGCCCGCCGGTTCATCTCGCCGACGAACGACCGCACCGGGTCCTCGTCGCGGCCGAACCGGGGGCCGAAGTGCTCGGCCAGGGCGACGGAGGCGTCGTTGCCCGACGGCAAGAGCAGCCCGTAGAGCAACTCCCGCACCGGCAGCTTCTCGCCGGCGTTGAGCTTGGCCGAGCTGCCAGTCGTCTTGTCCGCCCGCTCGGAGAAGGTGACGACCTCGTCGAGCACTTTCGGGTCGTCGGCCGCCAGCCGCAGCACGACGTAGGCGGTCATCACCTTGGTCGTGCTGGCGATGGCCCGCGTCTCGGCCTCGTTGGACCCGCCCAGGAGCTTGCCGGTCTTGCCATCGACGACGGCCCACGCCTTCGCGGTGACGTGCGGCGGTCCGTCGAGCCGCTCGGCCGGCTCCTTCTTGGCAGCAGGCGCCTGGGCCAGGGCCGGGGACGACATCACTACCGCGACGAGTGCGGCGGCTAACAAGATCCGATGGGCCATCGATCCCTCTCCGTGGTTCGCAGACGTCTCGACAGGGACGGCAGCGGTCCGTTTTAGTCCGCCGGGCCGGTCGCGGCCCGCCGCTGGGCGAGCCACCGCGACAGTGCACCGGATTTCACCAGGCTGACCAGCACCGCAGCCGGCAACAGGGCCAGCCCCAGCACGAGGTAATCCAGCCCGGCGACCTCTTCCCGGAGCGAGCGATAGCCCCTCACGCCGGTCGCGGCGAACCACCCCGCCAGCGCCACCGCGGCCAGTGCGAGCGACGGCCGGTGCCCGAGCAAGCGGCCGTATCCGGCCAGGACCGCAGCCATCACCGCCGGGTAAAGTGCGGCCGACGGCGGCAGTCCCGTGGGTGGATTTAGAGCCGCTCCGAGGCAGACGGCGACGACCGACACGCCGGCCAGGATTCGGCACGCCCGGCCAACAACCCCGTCGAACGCGGCCCCTACTCCCAGCACAACCGCCAGACCCAGGTGACCTCCAACCGCCGTGCGGACTGCCCATCCATCCGGCACCGCCACGGCCACCGACACGGCGACCGCCAGCCCGCCGGCCAGACAACGGAGTGTCTCCCAGCGTCGCATGCCGACTGCCAGTTGCAGCACGCCCGCTGCATACACGGGGAACGCCAGCGGCCCGCCCAGATCGCGGACGGTCAGCGACTCCGGGCCGACCACGGCCAGCGCCGCGACCGCCGCCGTCAGCCCGTCCACCGCTAGCGGCGTCCGCCGCGCCCAGGCGTACAGGTAAAAGCCCGCCGCCGCCAGCACCGCCAGGAACAGCGGCGTCCCGCCCAGCCGCAGCGCGAACACACGCAGGAACTCTGCATACACCGGGTCGTCCCGGTGCCCGACCGCGGCCAGCGCGACCAGCCCCACGGGGACCGCCAGCGCCACCCCCTGCACTGCCCGCCGACCGGAGGTGATCCCGAGTTCGAGCAGCACCGCCGCGACCGCCAGCCCGAACGGGACCAGGAAGTACGGGCCGAAGACCAGGCGGTCGATGTCGCTGCCGGCGAGCGGGTGCAGTGACCAGCACAACAGGAACGCGCGTCCGACGACGGCCGCACCGAAGAACACGAACACCGACCACGGGTAGTACGGCCACGGCCATGGGCTGCCGTTATCCCGGACGTAGTCCGGCCCGCGCCGCGCGGCCGGCAACAGCGTCAGGAACGCCAGCCCCGCGGCCGTCGAGAAGCCGAACAGTCCCCACATCAGCTCCTCGCTGCGCGGCTGCTTGAGCAGCGGCACCAGCGCCACCGGGTAAAGGAAGAACAACGCGAGCATGAGGTAATACGGCAGGCGGAACCACAGTGGCAGCCGAAGCCGGACGCCGCGCAGCAACCCCTCGGTGACGAGTACTGCGAACGCGAGCCCCGCGACATTGAGTAGCGTGCCGCGCCCCGGGTCGAGGACGAGCAACTCGTCGAACGTCACTGAGGTAGCCAGGAACATTAGCACGACCAGGAGCAGCACGGTCCGCACGTCGTTCCACACGCCGGCGAACCGCACCAGGACCAGCGCCGCGGCGGCCAGCAGCAGGGTGTAGCCGGCCAGGCCGCCCATGAGAGCCCAGGTGTCCACCTCCCGGGCGGCGTCCCCGAACGACAGCCGCAGCCCGGCCAGGAACAGGCCGGCGCTGAGGACGTACAGCGGATTACTGGTACTGATCCAACTCAAGAGACTACGCGACGGGACGGGCGCAGCGGTAGCGTCGGACAAAGACATGATGAGGCCCCCGAAATGTACGGGCCGATCGCGGGGCGGGTCGGATGTGAATGGAACGGGTGCCCCGGGCCCGTACGCGCATCATACGTCCCGCGACAAGGCGCACCCAAGTGACCGGACCGCCGCGAGGGCGGCCGACAGCCGGGCGTCGGGCGGGCCGGCCAGCTCGACGAACCGCCGGCCGGTCGCGGTCAGGTCCTCGACGAAGGCGCGGTGCATCCAGTCGCGGACGTGCTCGCCGTCGCGGGTGCCGTCCTGCACGAACGGGGTGGCCACGTCGGTCAGCAGGTACAGGTCCGGCCGCCGGTGCGCCGCCGCGACCGCCTCCACCTCCGCCGAGCGACACCCCATGTACCGCCGGTGCCAGACGGCCGTGGCGAAGGCATCCGTGTCGCAGACCAGCACCCGGTTTGCACGCCGGGCGCCGTCGTTCTCCATCTCGCACTGCTTCCGGGCGATCAAGACAAACTCGTCGGACGTCCACCCGCGGACGCCCCTCCGCTCCGAGTACTCGCGGCCGAACTCCGGCACCCACACGGTCGCCAGTTCCCGGGCGAGCGCCGCGGCCAGGGTCGTCTTGCCGGTGGACTCGGCGCCGACCAGCACCACCCGCCGGCAGTAGTATGCGCGGACTAGCGGCTCCAGGTACTCCCAGCAGCCGAGCGGGTCGGCCCGGACCTGCGTCCCGGAGATGGGGACCGCCGCCCGGGCCTTATCCACCTGGACGTGCCGGCAGCCCAGGTAACGGGCGAACCGTTCGCCGTAGTCCTCGGAGGTGAACACCACGTCCGGTGCGAACCCGAGCCACCCGTGGGTCAGGTCCGCCCACAGCGCCGAGTCGTGCGGGTCGTAGCGGTCCTCGACGACCAGGACGCGGGCGTCCGGGTGGATCTCCCGCAGCCACTCGCCGCGCAGGGACGCGGGCGGAGCCTCGCCGGGCTGGTCGCAGACGATGACGTGAAGCTCATCGACCCGGGTGCGGGCGGTGTCAATGAGCAGCTTGTGCCCGCGGTGAGGCGGGTAGAACTTGCCGATGACCAGGCCGCGTATGGGCATAACCGACCTACGCGGGCCTCGCCAGCGCCCGCCGCCACTGGATTAACCCGACGACACACATGCCGAAGAAGATCACATACAGCGCGGCGACGAGGTACAGGCCGCGATGGATCGAAAGCCCCACGGTCAGCACGTCCACCAGCATCCAGACCGGCCAGTTCTCGACGTACTTGCGGTTGAGCATCCACTGGGCGACGAGGCTCAGCGCGGTGATCGGGGCATCGACCTCCGGGTTCGACCCGCCGACCCAGCGGAGAAACCCCCACAGGAGGCCCGTCGCGAACACCAGGACCGCGCCGAGGACGGCCGCCTCCGCCCGCGGCACCCGGGACACCGGCGGCTCGGTGCGGTGCGGGCCGCCGCGGAGCCAGTAGTACCAGCCGTGGAACCCCAGCGCGACGAAGAACACCTGGAGCCCGGCCTCGCCGTAGAGCCGGTTCTGGGCGAACAGGGCCAGGAAGCAGGCGCAGCTCGCGATGCCGAGCGGGAAGTTCCAGACGTTCCGCCGCACCACCAGCCACACGCAGGCCGCCCCGGTGGCGAACCCGATCCACTCCAGCGGGGACGGGAACCAGTCCGGCAGCCCGTTCATGCGGGATCCCCGTCCTCCGCCAGCGCCTGCGAGTCGGGGCCAGCGTCGCGGCGGGCGTACTCCTCCATCTTCTTGTGCAGCGTGTTACGGTTGATCCCCAGCCGCGACGCGGCCTTGACTTGGACCCCGTCGCACTGCCGGATGACGTGCTCGATCAACTCCCGCTCGACCCCGCCAACCAGGAAGTCGTACAGCTTCGACCCGGCCGGCAGCGGGGCCACCGACCCGGTCCGCACCAGCGCCCGGATCAAGGACGGCACGTCCGACCCCGCCGCCCCGCCCTTCGCCGACCGCAGCATCACCCGCGGCCGGTCCAGCTTCAACAACTCCGGCCGCAGCGTGTCGTCGTCCGCGAGTACCACCAGCCGCTCGATGGCGTTCTCCAACTCGCGGACGTTGCCCGGCCAGTCGTGCGACTTCAGCGCGACCAGCACGTCCGGGGTCAAGTCCGGCGTCTGCGGCATCTTGTTCTGCTCGGCGTACTTCCTGAGGAAGAACCGCGCCAGGTCGGGGATGTCCTCGCGGCGGTCGCGCAGGGGCGGCAGCAGGATCGGCACAACGTTGAGCCGGTAGTACAGGTCCTCGCGGAACTGGCCCTGTTCGACCAACTCCTCCAGTGAGGCGTTCGTCGCCGCGATGACGCGCACGTCCACCCGGATGGTGCGGCTCTCGCCGACGCGCTCGAACTCCCGCTCCTGCAAGACGCGCAGGAGCTTGACCTGGAGCTTCGGCGACATCGAGTTGATTTCGTCGAGGAAGATGCTGCCGCCGTGGGCCGCCTCGAACCGGCCGGTCTTGTTGTCCACCGCCCCGGTGAACGCCCCCTTGATGTGCCCGAACAGCTCGCTCTCGAGCAGGTTCTCGTGCAGCGCGCCGCAGTTGACCCGGACGTACGGACCGTCGGACCGCCGGCTGAGCTTGTGGATGGCCCTGGCGATGACCTCCTTGCCGGTGCCGGTCTCGCCGATGAGCAAGACGTTCGCCGAGCGCGGCGCAGCCAGACGGATCATGCGATAGACCTCTCGCATGGCCGGTGCGCTGCCTACGATCTCGGGCAAAGGAGGCTCGATCTGCTCCGTTTGGGGCATTCGTTCCGGCTGCCTGGGAGAGGAAGCCAGGGGATGGACAGCTCCGGGAGCGGAGCACGGGAAATGATAGCAACCAGTGCGCGAAGTTGCTACACGAACCGCCCGGAATGTCGGCAACCGCATGGCGAACGGCCGCTTCTGCTCGAACAGGTCGGAGGTGTGGCACCAGAAGTCGCCGCCGAGCCGCGCGACGGTGCGGAGCTTGCGCGGATCGGGCCGGCCGTTGGCCCCGAGTACGTCGTCACGGACGTGCATCATCACCACCTCGCCGATCACCAGGTTCGCCGCGATCGGCCCGGTGCCGCAGGGGATGATCTGCCGGACCTTGCACTCGAGGTTCACCGGCGACTCGGCCAGCCGCGGCGGCCGGATCCGCAGCGATGGGACGGTGTGTAGGCCGGTCAGCTCGACCTCGCTCTCGTCGGGCGGGACTTCCTTCGAGGACAGGTTCACCATCTCGGCCAACTCGGCGACGGCAGCGTTGACCACGAACTCGCCGGTCGCCTCGACGTTGAGCAGCGTGTCCTTCTTGGTGGCGTCGCGGCGGAGCGTCGGGGAGAACACCACGACCGGCGGGTTGGACCCAAAGGCGTTGAAGAAACTGAACGGGGCAAGGTTGACCACGCCGGCGGGCGAGATGCTGGTCACCCAGGCGATCGGCCGGGGTGTGACCACGCCGACCAGGGTGTGGTACACGTCGAGGACGTTGGCCGCGGAGGGTTCGAGCTGCACTTTGTTCCCCTGGGACCGCGGCCGTCTCGGCCGCTTTTGCTACCTGGGTCAGGAGCCGATTCGAGAGCGGGGAGGTTCCCGCCGGGTGAAGGTGGTGCGGCCGGGACGGCCGCGGTCCCAGGGGTCAATCCAGCCACGAGTACGGGTAGCTCGGGTCGTCGAGCTCCGTCGCCTGCGGGGTCAGGAGCAGCGGACGGAACGTGTCCACCATGACGGCCAGCTCGTCGGTGCGGGTCATGTCCTTGCTGGTGGCGATGGTGCCAGGGTGCGGGCCGTGCGGTACGCCGCGCGGGTGCAAGGTGAACGATCCTTCCTCCACGCCGCGGCGGCTGCCAAACTGGCCGCGGACGTAGTACAGCACCTCGTCGGACTCGACGTTGGAGTGCGCGTAGGGCACCTTGATCGCCTCCGGGTGGGTGTCGAGCATCCGGGGCGCGAAGGTGCAGGCGACGAACCCGTCCGCCTGGAACGTCTGATGGATCGGCGGCGGCTGATGGATGGTGCCGGTGATCGGCTCGAAGTCGTCCGCGTTGAAGGTGAACGGGTAGACGAACCCGTCCCAGCCGACCACGTCGAACGGGTGACTCGCCAGCGTGTACCGGGTGAGGCGAGCGCCGTCCTTGACAACGAGGGGCACGTCCTTTTCGGAGTCGGTGGCATGGGCATCGGTCGGGCCGTGCAGGTCGCGCTCGGCGAACGGGGCGCCGAGCCGGAACTGGCCGTCCGGGTTGAGATACCGAGGCGGGAAGCCGACGGTGCCGGCTGCCTCGATCACCAGCAGATCGGGCGGACCGCCGGCGGCGTCGAACTCGACGCGGTAGGTCGTGGTCTTGGGGATCACCACGTAGTCGAACGGCTTGAACGGCAGCGGCCCGAAGAGGGTGTGCAGAGTGCCGCGGCCCTTGTGGACGAAGAGGACCTCGTCCGCGGCGGCGTTGCGGTACAGTTCGGCCTGCGGCTGGGCCGGGCGACAGCGGTACAGGGTCACGTCGGTGTTGGTCAACAGCGGCACGCGGCCGGTGACGGGGTCGCCCTTCGCGGGGATGCCGGCGGACTTCAGGTGGTGGTGCCGCAAGACGGGCTGCTTCGCCACCTCGACGGGCAGTTCGCCGGCCGGCTCGACCTTGCGGACGCGGGTCGGCGGCCGCAGGTGGTAGACGATGCTGTAGGCCCGCGAGAACCCCTGGGTGGAGATGACCTCCTCGTAGTAGAGGCCCTCGCCCTTGTAGCCGGGGCTGACGCGGTGCGCGGTGTGGCGTTTCGGCGGCACTGAGCCGAGTTGGAGGTAACGGGGCACGGAAAAGCTCCTTTCCGGGCGGCGGTCAGCGGCGCAACACCAGACACGCGGCGTGGCCGAGGATCTGGGGGCCGCCCTTGAGCAGCGACGGGGTCGGAACGTACCCTAGTTCGACCCTCCGGCCCAGCAACTCGTCCGCGGTCGGCTTGTGGTCCCAGACGGCGACCGCCGTCAGCTCGCCGAATCAGGTCACGCCGAACACCAGCCACCGGGCGTCGGCGAGCGGCAGGAACAGGTCGTAGCTGTACTCGTCCTGCTGGACCAGATCCACCCCGGACATCTCGACGCCGGCGGTCGGCGCCCAGTGGAGGATGCCTTCGAGGTTTCGTAGCCCGGAAACCTG
>DATLIF010000573.1:0-4878 GCA_035539575.1 Fimbriiglobus sp.
GGCAGGAGGCAGGAGGCAGGAAGAACGACCGGACTCGCTGCCGACTGCCGACTGCCGACTGCCGACTGACGAGTGGTGGGAGGTCCACATCAACGGCGGCCGCGTCCCGACCGGGTTGGAGGCGGTCGCCTGGGCGAAGGAGGTCGAGCGGCTCGGCGCCGGAGAGATCGTCCTGACCTCGATGGACGCCGACGGGACCAAGAACGGCTACGACCTGCCCATGTTGCGGGCGGTGTCCGAGGCGGTAACCGTCCCGGTCGTGGCCAGTGGCGGGGCCGGTTCGCCGGAACATTTGCGGCAGGCGTTCGAGGTCGGGGCCGACGCCGCCCTGGCCGCCAGCATCTTCCACTACGACGAATACTCGATCCCCGAGACCAAGGCGTACCTGGCCCGGCACGGCGTGCCGGTCCGTCTGCTGCCCGCACGCGCGGCGGCCCGGCCCTGAGACACCCCGAGGAGTGAACTCCGCATGGCAACCGACAACGCACGCCAGCCGGTCGAAGGGCCCGGCGGGCTGAAGCTCGCCCCGCAGGTCTCCGGCGAGCCGCCGGTCAACCAGCTCTTCCGCACGGTCATGATGCACGAGGCGTCCGACCTGCACCTGAAGGCCGGCCAGCCGGGCATGATGCGGCTACGCGGCATCATCCAGCGGATGGCCACCAAGGTTCTGTCCCAGGAGGATCTGGAGAAGCTGCTCTACGCGATCATGTCCGACAAGCAGCGCAAGGTCCTGGAGGAGAAGGGCGGGGCCGACTTCGCCCACGTCGTAGGCAACGACGAATGCCGGTTCCGGGTCAACATCTTCAAGCAGCGGGGCAAGCTCGCCCTGGTCGCCCGCCGGGTCAACACCAACATCCCGACGTTCGAGAAGCTTGGGCTGCCGCCGTCCATCGAGAAACTCTGTCACTACGACCAGGGGATGGTGATCCTGGCCGGCGTCACCGGTTCCGGGAAGTCCACCACCATCGCGTCCATGCTGGAGTACATGAACCAGCGGGAGGCACTGCACATCCTGACGATCGAAGACCCGATCGAGTTCGTCTTTACCGATAAGCTTTCGGTGGTTAACCAGCGGGAGGTTTACCTCGACGTCGCGGACTGGCACGTCGCCCTCAAACACGCGGTCCGCGAGGACCCGGACGTGATCCTGGTCGGTGAGATGCGCGACATGGACACGTTCGAGGCCGGCGTTCACGCCGCCGAGACCGGGCACGTCGTGTTCGGCACCATTCACGCCTCCACCGCCGCGAGTACGATCAGCCGCATCCTTGACCTGTTCCCGCCAAACATGCACCACGCGGTTCGGCAGTCGCTCGGCTTCAACCTGAAGGCGGTGGTGGCTCAGAAGCTGGTCCCCTCGATCAAGCCCGGCGTCCAGCGGGTGCCGACCAACGAGATCATGATCATCAACCCCACCATCCGCGACTTGATCCTCAAGAGCAGGGACGACAGTCTGCTGGACGCGATCAGGATCGGCTTCCTGGAGGGGATGGTGGACTTCACCGAGAACCTCCGGCAACTGGTCGAACGCGGCGACGTGGACAAGGCCACGGCCCTGGAGTTCGCCCCGAACCCCGAGCAACTCAAGATGGCCCTCAAGGGCATCAAGGTGGCCGCTCCGGGTATTCTGTAGCCAAAGCCTCATGGCGAACGGCCGGCATGAGCCGGCTGGTGGTGCCTGTACCCACCAGCCGGCTCACGCCGGACGTTCGCCGCGTATCGGGCTACTTCGCCAGGCTGTAGCAGACTAGCTTCTCGTCGTTGCGGGCGAAGACGCACTTGTCCGCGAACGCAGGGTGCATCCACACCACCGGTCGCCCGGCAAGCTTGTTGGTCGGCTGTAGCAATTGCACCCGGTCGATCTCCTCGTACCCCTTCGGACTGAGCCTCGCGATAATCAACTCCCCCTGCTCGTTGAACAGGAAGTAGCGGTCGGCATTTTCGACCAGGAAGGCGTTCGCCCATCGTTCCGCCCACGGCTGGGTGACGTTCGGTTCCGGGCTGTCCTTGACCCGCTGCGGGGTGAGATGGCCGCGGGTCGCCTGCATCGTCTCCCAAACCCGCTTGCCGGTCGCCAGCTCGATGCACCGGAGTTGACCGTAGCTGCACACGCCGTAGACGTGCCCGTCCTTGACCACCGGGGTCGGCATGATCGAGCTGAGGTCGGTCGTCTGGTTCGGCCCCTCGCCCCGGGCCTTGCTCCGCCAGACCGCCTCGGCCCCGGCGTCCGTGACCTTCACCAGCATGGACCCGTTGTAGAACGACGTGACGAATAGCTTATCCCCCTCCCGCCGCGGCATCGGCGCGGTCAGGGCCGCCTTGGCGGTGAACGGCACCTCCCAGTGCTTCTTGCCGGTCTCGGGGTCGAGCCCGACCAGCGCCCGCGGGTGCCAGACGATGAGTTGCCGCTTGCCGCCGATCTCGTGGATCACCGGCGGGCTGTACCCGAAGTCGCCGGACTCGAAGCTCATAGACCGCCACTTCTCGGCGCCAGTCGCCTTGTCGAACGCCATGACGAGTCGGCCGTCAGACCCGCCAACCAGGCAGATGAGCTTGTCCCCGTCCACCAGCGGCGGCGACGAGTACCCCCAGACCGGGACGGACGCCCCGAAGTCCTTCGGAAGGTTCTTCGACCAGTGGACCTTGCCGGAGTTCGCGTCGAGGCAGAGCAGGTCGCCCATCGCCCCGAGTGTGTAGACGCGGTCGCCGTCCACCGCCGGCGTACAGCGCGGCCCGGCGGCGTAGCTGATCCGGTAGGTGCAAGGGTAGGAGTGTTCCCAGAGTTGCTTGCCGGTGCCGGCGTCGAGGCACTGGACGCGTTCGCCACCCTTCTGCTCGGCACGGTCGAACGGGCTCTTGGGCTCCTTCTGCCCGGCGGCGACCGCCCGGTCTGTCACGTAGACCTTCCCGCCGGCGACCGCGGGCCCGGCATACCCCTGGCCGACCTTCACCTCCCAGAGTTTCTTCGGACCGCCTTCCGGGAACTTTTCGACCAGGCCCGTCTCCCGCCAGACGCCATCGCGGTTCGGTCCCATCCACTGCGGCCAGTCGTTGGCGGCTGCGGTGGCTGTCAGCAGGAGCAGGACGGCGAGGGATCGCATCGGTCGGTTCCTCCGGGGTCTGACCTGGGACCGCGGCCGTCCCGGCCGCACCACCTCCAACAGGCGGGGGGCATTCCGCTCATACCGGGGACCCCGACCGCGGGAGCGTGAGCGGCCGGGACGGCCGCGGTCCCAGGTTCCGTTGCTGTCGGTGCGTGATACTCTTATGGTGATAGGGTGCCGCCGACCGGGGGCTTTCGCACTTTTCATCTCCCCGCCCGGCCGCCCCACGCCAGACACGGTGACGCATGTTCGAAGGGATCACCCGCGGCCTCTCCGACGCGCTGAAGAAGCTTCGCGGCCGCGGCCGATTGACGGCCGACAACATCCGCGAAGGCTTGCGCGAGGTCCGCCGCGCGCTGCTCGATGCCGACGTCAACTTCACGGTCGTCAACGAGTTCGTTCGACGGGTCGAGGAGAAGGCCGTCGGCCAGGACGTGCTGGCCCGGGTGGACCCGTCCGAGCAGATTATCCAGATCGTCTACCAGGAACTCGTCGGCCTCATGGGGCCAGTGGATCACAAGATCCCACAACGCGGCGACCGACCGGTCGTGCTGATGCTCTGCGGCCTCCAGGGGTCCGGCAAGACGACCACCGCCGCCAAGCTGGCGCTGAACATCAAGGGGATGGGCCGCAAGCCGCTGCTGGTTGCCGCCGACTTGCAGCGGCCCGGTGCGGTCGAACAGTTGAAGACCCTCGGCGGCCAGATCGGGGTGGACGTCTACAGCGAGCCGACCAGCCCGGTGGACGCCTGCCGCAATGGCGTCGCCCACGCCAAAAAGACACTCTGCGACACGGTCATCCTCGACACCGCCGGCCGGCTCCAGATCGACGACGAGCTGATGGGCGAGCTGCGCCAGATCGACCGGCAAGTAAAGCCGGACGAGGCGTACCTGGTGGTGGACGCGATGATCGGCCAGGAGGCGGCCAACGTCGCCAAGGCGTTCAACGACGCCCTGGAGTTGAACGCCTGCATCCTGACCAAGCTCGACGGCGACGCCCGCGGCGGCGCGGCCCTGTCGATCAAGCAGGTCACGGGGGTGCCGATCAAGTTCGCCGGTATGGGCGAAAAGCTCGACAAGCTGGAAGAGTTCATCCCGGAGGCGATGGCCGGCCGCATCCTGGGCCAGGGCGACATGATGGGCGTCGTGCGGAAGATCGCCGACATCCAGTCGCAGATGTCCCAGGAGGAGATGCAGAAGCAACAGGAGGCGATCGAGAAGGGGAACTTCACCCTCGACGACTTCCGCAAGCAGTTCGAGCAGATCGCCAAGATGGGCATGAAGGACCTGATCGGCCGGATGCCCGGCATGTCCGAGATGATCCCCGAGGGCGAAGACCCCGAGGTCGCGCTGAAGCGGGTCCAGGGGATGATCGACTCGATGTCGAAGAAGGAGCGGCGCGACCCGGACCTGATCGACCAGAGCCGCCGCCGGCGGATCGCGGCCGGGGCCGGTGTCGAGCCGCACGAGGTCAAGCAGTTCCTCCAGCAGTTCGATCAGGTGCGGGCGCTGATGAAGCAGATGGCCAGCATGTCCATCTGGCAACGGCTGAAGATGGTCACTGGACTTGGGAAGATGGGGGCGTTCACCCCCGGCGGGATGGCCCAGCTCAAGACCAAGGGCGACACCGGCAAGCGCAAGTCCGCCAAGGAGCGGGCCGAGGACCGCAAGCGGAAGAAGCGGCGGTGAATCGCTCCGGAATACTGGACATCAGATCATTAGCAAGTTAGCTTTTCCTTGGGGTGGCTGTATGGCCGGGCAGCGTAGATCACCTC
>DATLIF010000574.1:0-6536 GCA_035539575.1 Fimbriiglobus sp.
GCTTCGGCTGGCTGAGTGGGTAGGTGCCGTTCAGGTCGAAGCTGCCGCCGAGCGTCTCGCCGGTCAGGTCGTAGGCCAGCCCGCCGGGCTTGTAGTCGATCTTCCCCTTCAATCGCTCGGCCGGGATGCCCTGCACTCGCAGGCGGGGGGAGGTCAGGTTGAGCGCCGCCGTCGCCCGCCGGGCGTCGCCGTCCTTCGCCGTGGGCAGCGTCCCCTGGAGCGTCCCGCTGATCGCCCCTTCCAGCCGGACCGGGGTGCTCGGCACGGCGCGGGTCACGGCCGCCGCGTCCAGGTCCTTGAACGTGACGTTGAACTCCCCGGCCGCGGTCGCTTTCAGCGGGAGCTTCGCCGATCCCGCGATGGTGCCTCGGTACAGGTCCGACCGGATGTTCCGCAGCGTCAGTGCTTCCTCGCCCACCGTCCAGTCGGCCGTGACCTTCTCGACCCTGGCAGTCCCGATCACCAGCCCGGTCGCGGTCGCGGTCCCGCCGGCGGTGAACGTGACCGGGTTGAGCGTACCGGTCAGCTTGGTGGCCGTCTCCAGCTTGCCAGTCAACTCGAACGGCAGGTCGGCCTCGGGGACCAGTCGCTTGATGTCCGCCGCGCTCGCCGGGTCGGTTCGGACCGTCGCGGCGTACGGGTACTTCCCGGCCAGGGTGACGGACGCGGACCCGGTCACCGGCAGCCCCTCGACCACCGCGGAGGCATCGGCGATTCGCGCGACGCCCTCCCGCAGCGCCAGCTTCAGCGCCACCTTCTCGGCCCGCCGCCCGAACGCGGTCAGGTTCGGGGAGGTGAGCGTGCCGTCGGCGACGTAGGCCGTCACGTCGCCCAGTTTCTCGCCGGGCACGGTCAGCGTCGCGGTGCCAGATACGATCCCGGACGCGGTGCCGGCCAGGTCCGGCAGTGCCTTGAACACCTCACCGAGTGGGATCGCGGCGAGCTTCAGGTTGGCGGTCAGGTCGGTCTGCGGGTCCACGCCGTAGCGCGCGGTGCCAACGAACGTCCCCGCCTGGCCGTCCGGCCGGGGCACCTCGCCGGAGAGGTTCGTCAACTTCAGCACCCCGTCGCGGAAGACGATGTCGGCCGCGACCTGGTTGAGTGTCAGATCCTGGAGCCCGAGCTTCGGGACGGTCAGCTTGCCCCGGATGCGGTAGGCCCGCAGGGTCCGCGCCTGGGCCACCGGGATCTCGGCGAGGATGTCCAGCGACGCACGGCCGGTGATGGGGATCGGGACAGTCACCTCCAGTCGCTTGACCAGTTCTTCCAGGTCGATGTCCTTGAGGCGGAGGTTGGCCTCAACATAGGTCGGGTCGGACTTCGCGCCGGGGTCGGCGGACTTTGGCGGGGACTGGAGCATCAGTGCCAGGAGTACCGCCGCTTCGAGTGCGGGATCAACTCGGTGACCTGGCGAACGGCCGGCGTGAGCCGGCTGGTGGATGAGCGCCACACCAGCCGGCTCACGCCGGCCGCTCGCCAGGGATGAGCCGTGGCCTCGCACCCGGTCGCCGTCGGGCCGCCGCGGGGGTGCCGCTGCGACCTGCTGCTGGAACCGGAACCGCTGGCCGTCGCCGACCAGCGTGATCTTCCCCTCCACCGTGCCGCCGAGGAGTCGGCCGTCCACAATGTCCGCCTCGCCACGGCCCCACGGCTCGACCTTGCCGTCCTTCACGACCAGCTTCAGGTCGGCGTCCCCCTCCAGCTTGCCCGCGTCCAGCGGAGGCAGGCCCCAGGTCTTGGGCAACTGCGGGATGTTCAGACCGTTCGCCTTCACGTCGAACGTCAGAACGGACGGGGTGGCCGCGAAATCGAGTCGTGAATCGACGTGGAGCGCCCCGCCGGCGGTCTTCCCCTTCACGTCGGTCAGCGTGACCACGCCGTTCTCGACGACTACCCGGCCGGAGGTGTCGGTGGTGGTCAGGTCGATCGGCGGCACCGTCAAGCGGGCCTGCCTCGGGTCCAGTTCGACCCGGTATCCCACCGACTTGTCCGGCCGTCGGGTAGTGTGGACCGCGCAGGTCGTGTCCCCGGTCAGGACCGCCCACTCCCAGGTCTCGGCCGGGACGAACGGGACGGCCCGGAGCATCTCCGGGTTGACCGCCACCCGGTCCTCGGTCCGCAGCACGATCGATCCGCTGCCGCCAGACTTGGACCATTCACCAGACAGGGTCCATTCCTTCCAGGTCGGGTCGGACGCGCGGCCGGTGATCTTCAGCACCTGTCCGTCGTCGGATACCGCAACGTCGATCCCGCTGGCACGGAAGTCGGGTCGCCCCTCCTGCACGAGGTGGATGGACGCCCCCTTGATGCTGATTGCCGGCAACTTCTCCCCGCCGCCCGTGCCGTGCGGTTCGGGCAGCTTTGTAATCAGGTTCCCGTCCCGGTCGAACCGGAGCGTGACCTGGGCGTTTTCCAGTGTCACGGCGGTCGGGTTGCTGCCGGCCGCGAGCCCGATCGGCGACACGTCGGCTTTCACAGTGCCCGTGACAATCGGTTGAGGAGCAGTCGTCCCGTCGGTCGAAGGGGCCATGACCTCGACCTGCACGGCCGTGGACCCCATCCCGGCGTCGAGTTCGGTGACACGGACGTTGCCACCTAGCAGAGAGGATAGTTGCTCGGATGCCATACGCCGGGCGTGGCCGGAATCGAGGTACAGCCCCAGACCCAGGCGGGAGAGGATGGCGAGTACCAGGAGGCAGCCGACGATCATACCCAGCACACGCAGGAGTTTACGCACGGCACACCCCACTCGGCAGGTCGCTGAATTACGAGAGTATCACCCCGACGCAACCGGAGTGCCAACCCGTATCTGGCCTGGGCGTCCTGGTTAGACGGGGCGGGGTAGTGGGTGGAGCGCGGACGAGGATTGCCCACGTGGCCGTACAGATTACTTGCGGCAGTGAGGCACCCGGTCGTGCGCAAACTTGTGCCGGCCGTCCAAAGAAAAAGCAAATTGAACCATCACTTGAGATTCATTCGGTGTCGCCATCCGGGAACCCGCGTGGGCGGCATCGATCTTGCAGCCGGTGCCCAATGTATCAGGAACCAACTTCACAATAGCCTGCTACAGCCGTCATCCAGGAGCTAGCCCATGCCGGCTACGTTGTCGTCTCCGACCGCTCGGCCCCACCCGTTCGCCGGCCTTTGCGGCCACGTCTCGCACGAATCCTTTGACGACCCCGATGCTGCGACCAAGTACGATCCCCGGCCGCTCCTGAGCGCTTCGGACGTGTACCCCCTGGGGTACATGCCCGACGAGGTCACACGGGACTGCGGCCGGCGGATGCACTACGCGGCCTACCGCTCCCGGCGGGCAGTCCGGCCGACAGAGCGGCGGTACTGGCGCAATACCTACTTCGCGCTGCGAGACCGGATCGTGCTCGGGAACCAGAAGCTCGTCTACAAGGCAGTCCGCTACCGTAAGGCGTGGCAACTTCGCTCCGACGACCTGGTCGGCGAGGGGCACGTCGTGCTCATCAACGCGGTCGAGCGGTTCAACCCCTGGCTCGGCGTCCGGTTCAGCACCTATGCGTTCACCTGCCTGGTCCGGGCGCTGGTCCGGCTGACCCGCAAACGGATCGGCTTCGAGAAGCGCATCCAGACTCAGGGGTCGCTCACCAGCGAATCGCTACCGCCGACCGCGATGAAGATGGAAAAGGAGTCGAACTTGCCAGTGGACCTGGACCATTTCTTCCAGGCCGGCCACCCATTATTGTCGGACCGCGAGAAGACTGTCCTGCGGCTGCGTTTCGGGCTGGGCGACCAGGCCGAGTCGATGAAACTGGAGTTGATCGGCGCGCGGTTAGGGCTCTCGAAGGAACGCATCCGCCAGGTCCAGGTGTCGGCGCTCGCCAAGCTCCGCGAGGCCGTGACCGTCACCCGCCCGATGGTGCAGGCGAACTGACCGAAACTGTTCTCCCCTGGCCGGCCCGGACATCTGTCCGGGCCGGCTCGTTTTCATGCAGTCCTGGTCGATCCGTCCGCCCGGGGATCAGATCGCCAGTGCAGCCCCCATCGCTCGATCCGGTCTAATGATTCACCGTGCTGGTATTTCCGACGCTCGCTGAGCGTATTCTGACCGCGTTTATTTGTTGCCATCTGGTTGGATGCCGGCTTGACGAGGCGGGGATGCCATGGGTTCGGGAACGCGGGGTGGTCAAAGATGGGTTTTGCCGGAACGGCAACGGCCCGGGGAATCGTCCCGGGCCGTTTCGACCGATCGTGGTCTGGTCCCGACTCGGAGAGTCGGGCTACGTCGTAGCCCGACTCTCCGAGTCGGGACGCCACACCAACCCGAATCCCGCTTAGCTCTGCTGTCGGGTCATGTCGTACGTTTCGCGGTAGCCGCGGTCGCGGCTGGTGAGCAGCCACAGGCCGATGCCGGCAGCGATCGCGGCGGGGATCAGGGCGAACCAGTAGCCGCCGTGGGTTCCCCCGGACGCCGTGCCCACCTGCTCCACCGTGTTGTTGAAGTCGATCAGGTTGTACACCACGGTGAACAGGGCGAGCACTACTCCAATCACGATCAGCGCCCATCCGGTCAGTTTCATCGGAGCGTCTCCGTGAGGGAAGGAGAGACGAACACGGCACCGGGGAGAACATCCCCGGTGCCGTGTGGTGTCCGCGGGACCGGGGTCACGCCCGAGTGACGCGGCCAAGCAGCAGCCCCAGCCCGAACCCGATCAGCAGGGCCGGCACCGGGTGGCGGCGAATCATGACCGTGACCTCGCGGCCGAATTCGCCGAACTTGTCGCCGGCCACGTCGTAGGCGTCCTCGGCCCAGTGCTGGACCTGGTCGGCCGCGCGGCTGGCACCCTGTCCGGCCCCGCCGGCCCAATCGCGCACCTTGTCCCGGGCCTGACCAGCATACTCGCCAACCGTATCCGCTGCCGACTGGGCGCCCTGCCGGACCGAGTCGATCATCCCGCCGGACTGGTTGCCGGCATTCCCCGCAGCATCCGCGGCCCGGTCGGTCATCCCCCGGGCCCGGTCCGCCGCGGCGTCAATCCCGCTCTTGGCCTTGTCCGCGGCGGTATCGATCGCGCCCTTCGCCTTGTCTCGCATTTCGGCCATGGCCGTCTCCTCGAAATGCCGGTGTGTTACGTGAACTCAGCCCGGATTCGGGCAACCCGTTGTCACGCGGGAATGGATTACGCAGACGTCGTGCCAACCGGCCGCTTCCCGCCGGATTGCGTCGCCGGGTCGCCTGTGGTCTGTTTCTGTTGGGCCTTCAGCGCCGACCGCCAGCCCCTCAGGTGTTGGCTCATGTCCGCCAGTGAGGTGGCAACGTGCGCGGCCCCGACTTCCGTGAGTTGAGCCCGGTTCGCGTCCGCTTGTTCGGACACTCCCCAACGGCCGACCGTAACCCGTGCCTCGGGGAACTGCTGGGTGATCCGCTTGCACAGGTAGCGGGTGTGCGCAAGTCCGCCCGGCGGGAGCGAACTGATGACGATCGCAGCCGGGCGCGACTCGCCAGCCGCTGCTACCACTTCGGAAGTCAATCGCTCAATCGGCGATACTTCGACTTCCCACTTGGCCGGGTCGAGTAGGCCCTTGAGCATCTCCAGGGCGACCTCGTCCGCCTCGTCCCGGGCGGGTACGCACAGCACCCGGACCTTCAGCGCCCCGAGTTCGTCGTCGCCCGACCCGCCCTCGGGGATCAGGCGGTGTTCGATCACATCGTCGGTGATCTCCCGCATCGACTCCAGGATGGAGTGCAGGTCTTCCCGGTTCAGGTCGCCCTGGTCGTGGTCCCGCTTGGCGTAGGACAGGGCGGGGACCAGTACGGTGTCGAACACCTCCTCGGCCGAGCTGTGCTTCAGCTCTTCGCGGGCGACCTCGGTGGCCTCGTCCTGGTCCCGCGCGGTGAGCCGCTGGTACAGCCGCACGTCCGACGAGAGGGCCGGCTCGTCGCCGAGCAGCACCTCGAAGAACTCGAACCGCGGGACATACTTACCCAGGACCAGGAAGCACACCGTCAGCGGGCCGGACAGGATCAGCCCGATCGGACCCCAGAGGAACGTCCAGAACGCCGCCGCCACGAGCTGCGCCACCTCGGACAGCCCCATGCTGGTGCCGTAGAGCCACGGCTCGAACACGTTATTGCAGATGACTTCGAGCCCGACGTACAGGGCGAGGACAGTGATGGGTTGCCACCACCCCTCCGACAGGGCCAGCGTGAAGACCAGGGGCGGTATCACGCCCATGAAGGTTCCGATGTACGGGACGTACCGCATCAGCGACGCCATGAACCCCCAGAGCACGGCGTAGTCCACCCCAATCGCCAGCAGGACGATGGTGATGATCAGCCCGAACGAGCTGTTGATGAGCAGCTGCATGAACAGGTAGCGGCTGATGCGTTTGGACGCGTCGTCGGTCGCCTTGGTGGTGGTCGTCACCTGTGTGTCGCCGGTCAGCCGGATGATCCGGTTGCGCAGGTCCTCCCGCTTTAGCAGCATGAACACCGACAGCAGGAAGGCGAACCCGATCTGCCCGATGACCTCCAGGACGGGGCTGGCGTACAGGCCGATATTGTC
>DATLIF010000575.1:0-1657 GCA_035539575.1 Fimbriiglobus sp.
GGCCGAGCCGCTCGCCCACGGTGTCGAGTTCGGTGGCCCAGTCCTGCACCGCGGTCGCGGTCGGTCGTCCTGACATCACTCGCCCCCGAACGAAACCCGTTACGGGGGTAATATATCAATTACAACTGTAGTACTAGAGCCCGGGGACGGTGGGCCAAGCGCTGGCGGATCTGACGGTGGCCGGGGAGTTGTTCAACCCGCGGGATAAGCGCGGATACAGCATACCCGACCGGCCCCGACTACCCATGACCTGAAGCCTGTTCTGACGCGGGTTTCGCCTACCGTCGTTACCGTCTTCGACCTGTCCCGACCGCGAAACACTGCGACTGGACGCGACAGACTACGAGGCTTGTACCCGGGAACCGACCGCCGTAAACTCTTCTCCGAAGCCGTGATCCTCGGAATGCGGTCGGTATAGGACATCCGCCTGTTAACCGGTTTGTTGTAGGTTCGAGTCCTACTCGGGGAGCTTCCTCAGAAACCCTCACTGGCCCTCTTCTGTCGTCATTTCCCTGAAAAACCGGGGATGATGGAAGAGGGCCGGTGGCGTCTTCCCCACCTCCCGTCCTCAGCCGTTCTCGCCCGCTATCGCTGGCGGGTACATGTTCTGGTACATGCCGCGGTCCATGTCGGCCGTCGGTCCCGGTCGCCGGTAGGGCGGCCACGGGAGAGCCGGCACCAGTTCCCGGGGTGAGGGACGGCAGGCGGCCGACCGCGCTACCCAAGTCGGCGAGCCGCAGCCGCCCGTAGGTCCGCATCGTCAGCTTCGGGTCGCTGTGCCGGGCCAGCGTCATCGCCTCTCGCAGTGATGCTCCGGACCTGTCCAATAGGGCCACGAAGCTGTGCCGTAGGGCGTGCAAGTCGGCGTACAATGGCCCGTCCCGACCCTCAATGATGTACGGCACACCGGCCGCGTCCAAGTCGATCCTGAGCATGTCCGCCGCCCGCTTGAACCACGTCCCCGACCAGATCGACTCCCGCTCCGGCCGGCCGTCGAGGTAACCGCGGAGTTCGGCCGCCACGTCGGGCGGCAGGGGCTGCTCGACGGCCTTCCCGTTCTTCGTCTCGGCGGCCGACAGGTAGACGTGCGGGTGGGCCCCAGTCAGGTCGAAGTGCCCCGGCGTCAGGCGACTCAACTCCTCGGCCCGGAACCCGGTGCCGATGGCCGTGGCGTACAGGGCGGCCCGGTCCACTCCCGTCAGCCCGCGGAAGGTCTGCCGGCTACCGCGGGCGGCGAGGATGATCTTCCGCAGTTCATCGACCGACAGAACCCGCCGCTCCCGCCGCCGATCCGCCTCGGCGTTGGCCGGCTTCAACTCGGCGAGCGGGTCAGCACCCGCCCGCCTCGTCTTCGCCATCCAGCGGGTGAACTGCTGGATGGCCGCGAGGTAGTGGTTCACCCCCTTCGCGCTCAGCCCGCGGGACCGGATGGCGGCCATCGCGGCCTTCCTGCGGGAGCACCGGGTCGACACGGTCGCCCTGGAGTCGACCGGCATCTACTGGGTTCCCCTGTACGAGTTGCTCCAGGCTGAGGGGTTCGAGGTCCTGCTGGTCGACCCCAGCTACACCCACCAGTTGCGGGGCCGCCCCAAGACGGACCGCCGGGACTGCCAGTGGATCCACCGGTTGCACAGCGTCGGCCTGCTGGCCGCGGCGT
>DATLIF010000576.1:0-3753 GCA_035539575.1 Fimbriiglobus sp.
CGGGCGTGGTATACGGCACCTCCGGCTGCTCGTCCTCGACGTAGACCTCATCCATCTCCGTCTCGTCCACCTTCTTCCGCATCAACAGGTAAATCATGGTCGCGGCCGACCACGAGTAGCTGTAGCTGAACCCGATCACCAGCAGGAACACGGCCACCATCCAGAAGGTTGTCATCCCGGCCCCGGCCCAGTTCCACCAGGTGTACTCGCTCTTGTAGCGGTCGAACGTCTCCGGGTTCTCCGGCACGTATTCCATCCACTTCCGGCCGGTGTGTTCGTCGGTCTTCTCGACCGGCTCGACTGCGATCGGGCTGCCGTCCAGTAGCAGTTGCTTCCAGCCGAACGATTCGGGAGCGTACACGAACAGGAAGTCCGGCTTGCGCCCGGACGCCTCGCTCCAGGGGGCCTGGGACACCGCCCACTTGCCCATGTAGACGACCAGCGACCCCATGAACACCACGAAGAACACCACCGCCGCCCCGTACAGGATCGCGACGAGGTTGTACCAGAGGTAGTGCCACGGCGCCTGGAAGACGTAGTTGTACGACCGGCTCAGGGCGTCGAACGTGTCGCTCCCCTCGGCGCTGACCGTCGGGTACATGAGCGGGTAGCCGATCAGCCCGACCAGCAGCACGGCGATGGCGATCCCGCCGACCATGACCAGGGGCATACCCAGGCCGTAGAGGATCAGGTCGCCCAGGATCGGCACCATCGCCACCAGCCCGTACAGGGCCATGGCCAGGACGATCACCGCGATCACCCCGAGGGGCACCACCGGGGAGAGCAGGTACGAGGTGTACCGGGTGGCGACGAACCGCACCGCCTGGGCCAGGCTCACCCGCTCCCGGCCGGCGAACTGGACGGCGGCGATCCGGGTGATGATCCCGCCGCAGAACGCCCACACGGCCACGTTCCAGAGCAGGCACAGGAGCAAGTAGAACCGGGTGAGCGTGCTGGCGTCCGGGTCAATCAGCCGGACGATCGGCAGTAGCAGCTTGCGGAGCGGCTCGACCAGGACCGGGACGGTGCCGGAGAGGAACTGGCTGAAGGCGGTGGAGATGTCCACCGACGTGCCGCCGACGAGCTTGGTCAACAGCAGGTACGGGTTCTCGCCGCGGTACTCGTACCAGGGTAGCGTCCGCAGCCGGCCGTTCGGCCCGGCCAGGTCGTGCAAGACCTTCCACTCTTCGAGGTCCTGATCGTAGCGGCGGCGGCCCTCGGCGGCGTATTCCTCCGAGGTGTACGGGGTGTTGTCGGGCTTGTTCGGCCCCAGTTTCCGCTGCATGGCGGTGGCGGTGTAGATCGAGTCGTCGTTCGGATTGGGCGGATGGTGATAGAAGGCCCGGGAGAGGAGGTGCCAGCCGAGCGACATCAGCAGGATGCCGAGGGCAGCCACCAGGAGCTTCCGTGGGTCCAGGGCGACCTGGAAGCAGCGGAAGATATCGGTCCAGAGGAACGCCCTGCGGAAATCCAGCGCGGGCGTCTCGTGCGGGCCGTCGGCCATGCTGCGGGCTCCTCGGTCGGGGACAGTACTTCCCGCCTGCGGGGGCGGCCGGACGGGGCCGCCGCGCGGAGGGAGGAATTGTAGCCCGGTCGAGCAAGCCGGCAATCCGGCGGGAGTTGGGCAAACGCCGGTGGCCCCGTCCCGCCGGCCGCAAAGCCGGGGGGACGGGGCCGTCCCGTGGGGAACGTGGTCGCCTCGGTCTCGGGATACGGGCTAGAAGAACAGCCCGACCCCGGCGTTAACACCATGCACGATGCGGAAGTACTGCGTGTCGTAGGCCGGATCGATCGAGCTGTAGTTAAACCCGATCGGTTGCTCCATCCGCATGGTGTTGAAGAACGTATAGGCGTTGTACCCGACCCGCATTTGCACGCCCTCGATCGGATACCACCACATGTTCAGGTGGGCAGTAGCCGATGGGACCAGTCCGAACTCGTCCCGCGAGAGCTTGTTCTGGATCTCGTTGCTCTCCAGCTTGTACTTGGCCCGCTCACTGATGATGTTCATCAGGATCGCCCCGGTGACGTCCAGGCTCAGCGAGAACCGCTTGCCCATGTACACCTCGTGGCCGCACCCGAAGAACGGCCCGTACATCCGCTGAGACAATGTGTTCTTGTAACGAGCGGCGTCCCGGGCGGTGGCCTGGCCGTTGATGTCGTAGCTGACCGTCCGCCACTGGAACCGCTCCCAGATCCAGTCGAACCGACCGCCGGCCAGCCCGTAGATGCGGGAGTACTCGGTCTGGTAGAGCGGCACGCGGGCGCCGATCTCCCACTGGCTAAACCGGTGGTTGAACTGGATGTCCATCACCCCGGCCGCGTTCCAGATGCCGTAGAAGTTGCCCCCCTCGTTGGCGTCCGGGATCCGGTTGCCGTTGGCGTCGTCAGCCTCGGTCTTGACCAGCGGGCCGGCGTACTGGGGCGGGAAGTTGAATACCCCGGCCACCAGGAACGTGTCCGCCAGGTCGGTGCCGCTGCGGAAGAACGGCGGCACCAGGGTGGCCCCGGCGTGGTAGTTCCGGTCCATCAGATTCAGGTAGCTCAGGTAGACGGACGTGCCGTCGTCGAGCTTGTACCCGAGGGTCAGGTTGAACCCGGGCAGCCAGCTCCGCCGCGGGAAGTCCCTGGTGGAGAGGGCCTTCACCCCACTACCGATGCGCATGCCCGGCAGGCCGGTAATCAGCCCGCGGGAATCCACCATCCCCCGGACGGCGACGGTCTGGTCGCCCAGTGCCCAGGTCTGGGTCAGGAACATGAAATCCAGGGCGGTATAGAAGCCGTGGCCGCCCGGGTTGCCGGTCGGGATCGGCACATTTTCGGCCGGCAGACCGGGCACGTCGTAGGTGGCATCCGGCACCTGAGCGCGGGCCATCACCCCGCCCGGGAGTCGGTCGGCCAGGCTGGCGGACCCGGAGAGCAGATCGATCGATTGGGCCTGGGCCGCCGGCACCCCCGCGAACAACGCCGCGACGGCCAGCAGCGATCCCCCGTACAGTCTGTGGCGCAACATCCGCATCCCCCTTGTTGCCGAGAACGACCGACCCGGATCGGGGCTCCCCAACCCCTCCGGGATGTATCCACCCAGCCGGCCCCGAGTGCCGTTCCCCGAACGGCGGTTCGCGCGTTGGCTGGGCAAAGTGGCGGCGGACAATACCGCGGCGCCCCGCGCGGTCAAGGGCAGATTGCCGGAAAAACCGGACCCTCGTCCGAGGTTTTCTCGTGACCGATGCCAACGGGCTCAAGTGGCGAGCGTTGAGGTGGGTGAACCCCGCAGGGTCGGGGGGTAGGGGTTGTGGCGCCGGGTCCGGCCGACTGGCCGGTGCGGCATCGGCGGCGGAAAATGAGTCATTGACGGCGCAAGCTGGGCAGTTCAGAATGTTCTTGTAGGACGTTGTCGTTTCTTGACCCCGATTTTGGGGCTCAGCCGCTGCTGGCATGGCCGCCCGCCGATGACCCGTGCCGCCCCCTGGCCGCCGGCCGGTCGTCTGCTCCGTTCCGAACTAACCGAGGCTCGTCATGTTGCACAAGATCGTCCGCGTCCTGGCGGGGTCGGCCGCGGTCATGGGCACCCTGTCCGTGATCCCGATGATCTCCGATCGGGCCACTGCCCAGCAGCCCGGGTTCGGCGGACAGTTCCGCGGACCAGGCTTCCAGCCGGCCCCCATTCCGAGGCCGCTGCGGCCGACTGACCTGGTGATCCCGCCCGGGTTCGGCATCTGGGCCGGTAGTGGCATGCAGGGACAACAAGGC
>DATLIF010000577.1:0-7011 GCA_035539575.1 Fimbriiglobus sp.
GGACCTCGAACAGTTGCACGAGGAGTTCCATGCGGCAATCTGTCGCTGGCGACGGAAACCTCATCTGGTGCGATCCTGCTTCGCCCAAGCCGGGTTGAGCATCGAGACCACTTGACCTTCTTTGCGCAGTGATCAGTAAATCGGCCTTCTCTGTGTCTCTGTGCCCCTTCTCTGTGTCTCTGTGCCTCTGTGGTTAATTCTTCTTCGCCACCCCGCGGCGAGGGCATAGGCTCGCAAGTTGGCACTCCGAGCAGCGGGGCTTACGGGCGTGGCAGACCTGCCGGCCGTGGAAGATCAGCCGATGGCTGAAGCGCGTCCACTCGGCCTGCGGGACGTGCCGCATCAGGTCACGCTCGACCTTCACCGGGTCGGTGTGCAGGGTCAGCCCGAGCCGGCGGCTCAGGCGGCCGACATGGGTATCGACCGTGATGCCGGGTACGCCGAACCCGTCGCCGAGAACCACGTTGGCGGTCTTCCGGCCGACGCCGGGCAACGCCACCAGTTCGTCGAGCGTGCCAGGCACCTCGCCGCCGTGGTGCTCGACCAGGATGCGACTCAGGGCCTGGAGGTTCTTCGCCTTGTTACGGTAGAACCCGGTGCTCTTGACGTATTGTTCGATCTCGTGGACGTCAGCCGTCGCGTAGTCGTGGGCGGTCTTGAACCGGGCGAATAGGGCCGGCGTCACGAGGTTGACGCGCCTGTCGGTACACTGAGCCGACAGCACGGTGGCGACGACCAGTTGCAGCGGGTCGGCGTGGTCGAGCGCGGTCGCGGTTTCCGGGTACAGTTGGGCGAGTGCGTCGAGCAGGTGCGGGACACGGTCCCGGAGTCGCGGCAGTCGGTTGGGCTTGCGGGTCATGGTTCGTCAGGCGGCCACCCGGACGCGGCGCGGTGCGGGCCGGACGTCGTCGGTCACGACCCGGATCCGGGCGCGGGCCTGATCCGCCTCCAGCGGCGTCACCCGGCCGCGGCGAACCGCCTCCGCCAGTGCCCGCGACACCGCGCCGTCGCTCCCGGCGGTGATCGTTGCGGTTGCCCCCCGCAGGGCGCTCTCGATAGCGTCAGGCGGGCCGTCCGGCCGTGGGCCAGCGGTCACGGCGGCAAGGACCGCCGGGGCCCGAAGGGCCTCACGGAACGCGGTCCGCTCGGCGGCCAGCCCCTCCGCGGCCGACGGCCGGAGCCACTGTCGCCAGCCTTCTCGGCGCTTCCGCGGACGGCGCTGGAGGCGATCGAGGAACGTCCGGAGTTCGACCTTCGCCCGCCTCGCACAGAAGGCGTCGTCGAACAGCCCGGCCCATCTCGCCTCGCGGGCGGTCAGTACATGACCCGCCAGAACCGCGCCCGCCCGGCGTCCGAGAAGTCCCCTCAGCCGCGTGACACCACCCCAGCACGGCGGAAGCCCGTGGACCGCATCCGGGAAGCCGACCCACGAGTCCGGCCCGGCGACCGCCAGCCGGTAGTCGCACGCCTGCACCAGCTCCAGCCCCGGCCCCAGGCACGGCCCCTCAATGAACGCCACCGTCACCGGGTCCGCCGCGGCAAGGCGGCTCAATGCCCGCTGCCCAGCGACCGCGAACGCGGCTTGAACGTCTTCGCTGGTCAACCCGGCGAGTGACCCGACATCGTACCCGCCGCAGAACCCTGCCGGCAGGCCGGAGCGGATCACGACGATCTCGACGTGCGGGCTCGCCGTTGCCGCGGACAGGCCGCGGTCGATCTCGGCCAGCCGGGCCGGCGTCAGCGCGTTGACCGGCGAGCCGGGGAACTCCAGCCAGAGGGTTGCGACGCCGTCGGCGGCCTCGACCCGGACGTGTGGGGATTCGTGGAGCATCCGTGCCTCGTCGCAGGGGCCGAGATATGGTCGGGGACCGCGGCGGGGCAGTCAAGGGGAACCCGATTCCGTAGCACAATCCGCAGTCCGCGACCGTCCCCATGCTGGGCCTTGCCATGTCATCCGAAGTGGTGATGCGAACCGATGTGCCCGGGGTGCCGTGCCGCCGGGGGAAGGTCCGCGACGTCTACGACCTGGGTGACACCCTGGTGGTCGTCGCCACCGATCGGATCAGCGCGTTCGACTGGGTGATGCGGACCGGCATCCCGGGCAAGGGCCGCCTCCTGACCGCCATGACGAAGTTCTGGTTCGGCTGGCTCGGAGTGCCGAACCATCTCATCTCCGACGCGGTGGACGACCTGCCGGAGGCGTTCCGCAAGCAATCAGACGTGTTCGACGGTCGGACGATGCTCGTCCGCAAGGCCCGGGTGGTCCCCATTGAGTGCGTCGCGCGCGGCTACCTCGCCGGGTCGGGGTGGAAGGAGTACCGCCAGTCCGGTACGGTTTGCGGTGTGCCGCTGCCGGCGGGGCTGCGCGAGGCGGACCGGCTGCGCGAGCCGATCTTCACCCCCGCGACGAAGGCGGACGAGGGGCACGACGAGAACATCAGCTTCGACCGGATGGTCGCGGCCGTCGGGGCGGAACTGGCGGCCGACCTGCGGGCCCGCACGCTCGCCGTTTACCAGCGGGCGGCCGAGTACGCCGCGGGGCGCGGGGTCATTATCGCCGACACCAAGTTCGAGTGGGGCGTGCTGACGTCCGGCGAGGTGATCCTGATCGACGAGGTGCTGACCCCGGACAGTTCGCGGTTCTGGCCCGCGGACTCGTACCGCCCCGGCGGATCGCCGCCGTCGTTCGACAAGCAGTTCCTCCGCGACTGGCTGGAGACGACCGGCTGGGACAAGCAGAGTCCGCCGCCGGAGTTGCCGCCAGACGTGGTGGCCCGGACCGCGGCGAAGTACCGCGAGGCACTGGACCGGCTCACCCGATGAGACACTTCGCCCCGATGACTGCTGCCCGGTGGTACGCCGTGCTGGCCGCGGCGTCGGCCGCGTTCATCGCCTATGGCAGCTTCGTGCCGTTCCACTTCCAGGCCCGGCCGCTCGGCGAGGCGTGGGACACGTTCGCCTGGGTGATGCAGACGCGATGGCGAATCGAGTCGCGGTCGGACCTGCTGGCCAACGTGCTGCTCGGGGTGCCGCTGGGTTTCTGCCTGCTCGGGGCACGGCGGGTGGACCGGCCGGGCCGCGGCGCGGCCGTGCGGGCCGGGCTGGCCATGTGGCCGGGGTGTGTGGCCTATGCAGCAGCGGTCGAGTTCGCGCAACTTTTTTTCGCCGGACGAACCAGCTCGGCCACAGACGTACTCGCCCAGGGGGTCGGCGCCGCGGCCGGGATGACCGCGTGGGTGCTGGCCGGCCCGCGGCTGACCGACGCCGCCCGGCGCATCTTGTCCGACCCCCGGGCCGGCGGTCCTGCGGGCCGTCTCCTGCTCGCCTACCTCGGGCTGATCGCCCTGGCGCAAATGCTACCGCTCGACCTGACGGCCAGCCCGTATGCGGCCCGCCGCCGGCTCTTGCAAGGGGGCGTGGTGCTGGTCCCGTTCGCCGAGTGGGATGATCCGCTGGCGGACCAGCAGTGGCTGCTCCTGACGTGGATGGGGCAGGTCATCCTCTTCTTCCCGGCCGGGTTGCTCCTGGCCCAGGTTCCGGGGCGGATGAGGCGTCCGTGGATCGGCCTGCTCGCAGCGGTCGCGGTCGGGCTGGGGGTCGGGGCACTGACGGAGGCGGGTCAACTGCTCGTTTCCCGCACACCGAGCGTCACGGACGTACTATTCGGGGCGGCGGGCCTGACGGCCGGATGGGCGTTCGGGGCGTTGGCCGCGCCGCGACAGTGAGCGGGCGTCAGACCGTCCAGATGTGAGCTACAGTAGGGCGACGAAAAATCGGGTTTGACAGCGGGACCGGTCGTTCTGTTATCATCCCACGTCCATCGCCCGACACCCGGAGGCACCCGTCCGGCATGCCCGACCTGTCCCTGCCATTGACCGCGCTGGTCATTCCCCCCGCGGCCTTCGCCGCCGACGGCCAAGGCCCTGCTGCACGCCCTGGCCACCGTGGCCGTCCTCCCGTGGCTGGTGTGCTATCGCCTGGGGTCGCTGGCGCTCGGCCGGGACCGGGCGCTGGAGGGGGCCTCGCAGGCGCTGGCGTGCCTGCCCGGGCTGACCGGGGTGCTGCTGCGGCGGGCGTTCCTGGCCCGCGTGCTGGCCGGGTGCGACCGGTCGGCGGAGGTGTCCTTCGGGACGCTCTTCTCGCAGGCCGGGGCGGTGATCGAGGCCAACGTGTACGTCGGCCCGCGGTGCCACCTGGGGCTGGTCCACCTGGAGCGGGACGTGCTGGTCGCGGCCGGAGTCCACATCCCCAGTGGCGGCCGCTCGCACTACACGGCGGACTCCACGGTCCCGATCAAAGACCAGGGCGGCGAGCGGCGGGCGGTGCGGATCGGGGCCGGGGCGTGGCTCGGCAGTGCCGCTGTGGTGCTGGCCGACGTCGGCCGGGGGACAATTGTCGGCGCCGGGTCGGTGGTGACGAAGCCGCTGCCGGACAATGTGATTGCGGCCGGGGTGCCGGCCAGGGTGATTCGCCCGCGGTTCGCCCAGGGATCGGGTATTCACGACGAGGGAACGTCATGACTTCGACGACATTCGCGGCCTCCGTCCGCGTCGGCCGATCCGGGCTCGGCGCGCGGATTCTGGATGGCGACCAGGGGCCAACCGAGATGGGTGATCCGAACGGCCGGCTGTCGGTGCTGGTCCCGGTCTACAACGAGGAGCGGACCGTCGCCGAGATCCTTGACCGGGTGCTGGCCCTCGGGCCGGTGGTCAAGGAGATCGTCGTGGTGGACGATGGCTCCAAGGACCGCACCGCCGAGATCGTCCGCGCCCGCGCCGACGGCGAGCCGCGGATCCGCTTCGACCAGTTGCCGCACAACCAGGGCAAGACTGCCGCGATCCGCCGGGCGCTGGAACTGGCGACCGGCGAGATCATCATCATCCAGGACGCCGACCTGGAGTACGACCCGGCGGAGATCCCGGACGTGATCGCCCCGATCCTGTCCGGGGTGGCGGACGCGGTCTACGGCAGCCGGTTCCTGGTGCGCAAGGCGGCCCGGGTGCTGTACTTCTACCACTACCTGGCCAACACCGGTCTGACGTTCCTGTCGAACATGCTGACCAACCGGAACATGTCCGACATTGAAACGGGCTACAAGGCGTTCCGGTCCGAGGTCATCAAGCCCCTGGTGCTCAGCAGCAAGGGGTTCGGCATGGAGGTCGAGATCACGGCCCTGCTGTGCAAGACAAAGGCCCGCACCTACGAGGTGCCGATCTCCTACTACGGCCGGCCGTACGAGGAGGGGAAGAAGATCGGGTTCATGGACGGCGTTGCAGCCCTGTGGTACATCGCGTACTACAACCTGGTCAAGCCGCTGCTGCCGGCCGGCCGGCGGTACGTCCACGCGGTGAACGAGTCGCTGGCGAGCAAGGGCGTCGGCGTCGCGGCGGGACACTGAGCCCGCGAATCGGCACGAACTACCCCGGCGGCCGGGGGCGTGAGCCCTAGGTCCGCCGGGGTTGTATGTCGAAGAATTGACCCTGCCGGGGGGTGGGAAACGCTTGCTCCGCCGTCGGTCGCCGGTCACACTTGATTGTGATTAAATCCTCCCCCAGGGGCTTCCCGATGGGCACCCCGCTCCCTCCCCGACACTGCATCGTCTGTGGCGCCGCCTTCCAGCCTGTCAGCAGTAAGCACCTGCACTGCTCGATAAGCTGTGTCGGCGGCCAGCCCCAAACACGGCATATCGCGCCCGGTGGCCGGAGTCAATTCCTCAGGAAGTACAAAACGCTGCTCATCGCACTCCCCGTGGTTGGCGTCGCGGTCGTGCTCGGGGCGAATTTCCTCATGTCATCGCGATCGACCCAAAACGCCGCGTATGATTTGGCAACAATGCCGAGGCCGCAGTCCGATTTCAAAGCCCTGGTCGGGAAATCTCAGGACGAGGTGAAGGCGGCCGTTGGCCCGGCGGACTCCTACGGTGGTGATATCTGGATGTATTACGCTCGCGGCATCGACCCCCAGGCCAACAAGGTGGACGACGTCAAGGTCCAGTTCAAGGCCGGTCGGGTCAGCGACGTCACCTTCCGCGCCACCCTCCGCATCATCCCCCCCTAAGGTAAGGGGCGACGACCGCGGGCCGTCCGCATTCAAGAAGTTCCCGCCGGCGTCCACGGCGGATGTCACGAAGCTCGTCGTACATGGATTACCCCCGGGGACGGTGACGGGTGAATTTAACCGACCGAAGTCGGAAGGTGTCTCGTTAGTGGTCAGTCAACCATCGCGGGCTTGGGCAGGTTGCTTTCTATGTTGCCGAGGATGCCTAGCACGTTGTCCATGAAGTCCTGGGCTTGCTTCTCGAACGGCGACACCTGGACGGCGGCCAGGGGTGGGAACTGGTGGGGGTGGCCGGGCGGACCGTCAAGGGGTGGGTCGCGGTGTTCTGCTTCAAGCGGCCGGTTGCAATCTGACCCCCTGGCGCGGTTGCCGAAGGGCCTCGAACCTCTTGTCCGGCGTATTCCGAGGGAGCAGAGGGCGAGATCCTGTAGGATGAACTGAGCGGTTCGCCGCACAGCACTCCGTCGCCCATTACGGTCGAAACTGCCATGCAGATCACCCTGTATCAACGGACCTACCCCGTCAAGGATGCGCCGGTGGCGTTGTCCCTCGTCCCGCACGACCGCAACCAGAGGCACACGTTCACGGTCGGCGAAGTGGTGTACGAGGCCGAATGCAAGGAACTCCTGGTCGTCATCCCCGACGACGCGAAGATCGACCCGCTCAAGAACCTGGTGAGCTGGGGCGGGGACGATGGGCGGGTCTTCGCCACGGCGAAGGAAGTCTTCGAACTGGCTCGCGCGGGCAAATCGGGCTTCCGAATGGCGAAGTAGCCAGCATATCTGCCGAGCAAGCCGCACCATCAGAGTGCCGAGCCCTCCAGGATCGGTCAGCCTTCCGGCACGCTTCGTTGCCACCGTCCCAAACTCCGTCCCGTCTCCGTCATGCTGCCGCCGCCCTGCTTCCGCACGCAGGATGCTAACTTTTGCTAATATCCGGGCCGCCTTCCGCGCC
>DATLIF010000578.1:0-7382 GCA_035539575.1 Fimbriiglobus sp.
AGGCTACGCTGGCGAAGCCGTGGGTGAACCGCGTTGCCGAGGAGGCGAGCGCATCGAGGTGTGGCGTTTTCGCCGATCGGTCGCCGTAACAGCCGAGTTGGAGCCCGAGATCGTCGCCTACAACCAGCAGGACGTTCTTCCGGCCGGCCGCGGCGGCCGTGGAATGTATGGTGGTCACGGCGAAACCGGCCGCGAGCAGGGATAGGCACAGTCGCATTGTCATGGCTCCGATGGGCGAGGACGCCGGCCCAGCATACGGCACGTGCCCGGTGGTTGCACGCGCCAGCCGGCCGCCGTACACTGGCGGCCGTTCACCCACCACACGGAGCCTCTCCCGATGAACCGCCGACAGTTCCTGACGACCTCGGCCGCTGCGGCGGCCGTTACGGCTACCACAGGGCCGGTCATCCTCGGCGCCCAGGACAAGGCCGGATCAAAACTGCCCCGGGTCGGCTCCGGCGAGCACACCTACGAGTGCCACCACGACTGGGGCCAGTTGCCGAATGGTCTGGAGTGGCAGACCACACACAACGTGGCCGTCGATTCGCAGGGGCAGGTTTACATCACCCATCAGGGCATCGGGAAGAACGCGGACATCGACACCACGTTCGTCTTCGACCCGAACGGAAAGTTCGTCCGGTCATTCGGCAAGGAGTGGTGGGGCGGCGGCCACGGCATCGACATCCGCAAGGACGGCGGCGAGGAGTTCCTGTACCTGACCAATACCTGGAAGAGCCCGAAGGTGGTCAAGGCGACCCTCACCGGCGAGACCGTCTGGAAGAAAGAACGTCCGGAAGCCAAGGAGTACGAGAACCCGAAGGCGGCCTACAACCCGACCAACGTGGCCTTCGCCCCGGACGGCAGTTTCTTCATCGGCGACGGGTACGGCTCGAACTACATGATGAAGTACGACCAGGAAGGCAAGTTGCTCAAGGTGTTCGGCGGCCGCGGCACGGAGGACGGGAAATTCCAGACCCCGCACGGCAACTGGGTGGATACCCGCGACCCCGCCAACCCGGTGCTGGTCGTCTGCGACCGGGCCAACGCCCGGCTCCAGGCATTCGACCTCGACGGCAAGTTCCTGGAGGCCCGGCGGGACGTACTCTTCCCGGCCCACATCGACATCTACAAGGACGTGCTGATGGTCCCCGACCTGCACGCCCGGATCAGCCTCTTCGACAAGAACAACACATTGATCGTCCACCTCGGCGACGACGCCGCGTGGCGGAGGAAGGTCCTGACCACCGGAGTTCGGGGCCGGCCGAAGGACTGGCTGCCCGGCAAGTTCGTCCACCCGCACGACGCCTGCTTCGACAAGGACGGGAACATCTTCGTCGCCGAGTGGGTTGCCACCGGACGGATTACGCTACTCAAGAAAGTGGGATAGTCGGTAAGTGATTGGGCGAACGGCCGGCCCGAACGGGGCGTTTCAACAGGTTGCCAGCACGCCGCCTTGACGGCACCGGACCGGACCCCAAGAATGACACTTGAAGCCCGCCCCGCACGCCGGTCCGCTTTCCCCTTCGATCTTGAGTACGGACGAGATGAATCGACTTGCCGCCCCGCTGGTTGCGCTCGGACTACTCTCCTTGCTCGGGTGTGGTCCGGGCGAGGGCGTCCGCTCGTACACAGTGCCGAAGCCGAACGAGAAGGCAGAGCCCGAGGCCGGGAAGGGCGACTACCGCATTCTGGGGGCAATGTTCCCGGCGGACAAGCCGGCCTGGTTCTTCAAGTTCATCGGCAAGGCGGACGAACTGGCTGCGCAGGAGGCAGCATTCGACAAGTTCCTGGCGTCGGTGAAGTTCCCGGACGGCCCGGACAAGCCGCCGGCTTACGACCTGCCGGACGGCTGGAAATCGGACGGCCCGCGCGGCATGCGAGCCGACACGATCCGCGTCGGCTCGCTGGAGATGTCCGTCATCGCCGCGATGGGCGGGCCGAAGGAAAACGTCGATCGCTGGGCCGGGCAACTGGGTACGAAGATGGACTACGCAAAGGCCACGAAAGAGATCACAGCCGCTGGCGGGGTCAAGGGACTCCGCGTGGACCTGACCGGCCCGAAGAACCCGGCCGGGGCCGGCGGACCATTCATAGGCGGCGGACGCTGACAGACCCTCCCGACTCGCCCCGCGGCGAGGAGATCACGCGATGAGCACCACCACTGCTAACCCCACCACCGCCGGCGCCCCGGAGCGAGGGCCTGCCCGCAAGGCGGCCGTCAACCCTATCGTGGCCATCCTGCGGCCGCTGGCGTCGCTTCAGTTCACGGTGTTCCTGTTCGTGCTGTCACTGCTGCTGATCTTCTTTGGCACCCTCGCCCAGATGAACAGCGGCATCTGGACGGTCGTGGACAAGTACTTCTGGTCCTACTTCGTCTGGGTGGACTTCCAGCTCCTCGTCCAGTTCGGGCAGGTGTTCTTCGGCTTCCCGCACGACTGGAAGGTGTCCGGCGCGTTCCCGTTCATCGGGGGGAAGCTGCTCGGGTTCGTGATGCTGTTCAACCTGCTCGCCGCGCACGCCCTGCGGTTCAAGCTGACCTGGAAACGGGCCGGCATTTGGACTCTGCACTTCGGGTTGATCCTGCTGTTCATTGGCGAGGTCGGCACCCGCGGCTGGCAGGTCGAGCAGCGGATGAAGATCGACGAGGGCCGGTCGTCCAGTTACGCCTTCGACACCCGCAACTACGAACTGGCGTTCACCGACACCTCGGCCCCGGACGCCGATCGGGTCACGGTCATTCCCGGGTCGCTGCTCCAGGAAGCGGTCCGCGACGAGAAGCGGATCACCCACCCGGAGTTGCCGGTGGACGTCGAGGTGACCGAGTACATGGTTAACTCGGGGCTGGCCGACCCGAAGGCGGGGGAGAACAGGGCCACCGCCGGGCTGGGGGTGGACACCGCGGCCGCCCCGAAGGCGGAAGTCACTGGCGTCGATATGACGCAGAACATTGACCTGCCGTCGGCCTACGTCAAGCTCTACAAGAAGGGCACCGACGAGTCGGTCGGCAGTTATCTCGTTTCGCTGTGGTTCACCCATCCGAACCTGAAGGACCACCCGAAACAGGCGGTCCCGGTGGACGGCAAGGAGTACGACCTGGCGCTGCGGTTCACTCGGTATTACAAGCCGTTCGAGATGCACCTGATCGACTTCCAATTCGACCGGTACATCGGGACGGAGAAGGCCAAGAACTACTCCAGTCACATTCGCATCGTGGACCCCGAGCGGGGCGAGGACCGGGAGGTCTTGATTTCGATGAACGAACCCCTGCGGTATCGCGGGGAAACGTTCTACCAGTCGTCGTTCGACCCCGAGACGGAGCGGACGACGGAACTCCAGGTGGTCCGCAACCCGGTCTGGTGGATGCCGTACGTCGCCTGCGTCCTGGTCACACTCGGGATGCTGGTCCACTTCGGCTTTTTCCTCGTGCGGTTCCTCGCCCGCACCCTCAGCCCGACGCCGACGGGCGCCGTGGTCGCCCCGGGTAAGTCGGTCGCGGTGATGCGGGTCCGGCCGTCTGTTCGGGAGTTGGCGATCCCCTGGGCGGCGTTCGCGGTCTTGGTGCTGCTCTACGGCGGTGGCTACCTCGCCCGGCAGACACCGAAGGCGAAGCTCGACCTGCGCGAAGTGGCCCGGTTGCCGGTCGTCGAGGGCGGTCGGGTCAAGCCGCTCGACAGCGTCGCTCGGGTGTATTTGCGGATGATTATGCACACTGAGCAGTTCCGCGACACCAACGACAAGCTCCGACCGGCGGTTCAGTGGTACATGGACGTGGCGACCTCCACGGCCACCGGCTCGGGCGGCGCAGCGGACTATGACGTGTTCCGGGTCGAGAACGATCAGGTGGCCAACCTGCTCGGGCTGAAGCGGCGCGAGGGGCTGCGGTATTCCCTGAAGGAGATCATCGGCGACGAGAAGAAGTACACCGCGCTGCGGGAGGCGGCGGCCCAGGCCAACAAGGTGAAAGAGAAGGAACGCGATCTGTTTCAGGCGAAGGTGCTGGAGTTGTGGAAGCACGTCGGCATCTACCACGAGTTCTGGCAGGGGGAGGCGCCGCTGCTGCTCCCGCCGACGGACGGCAAGGAGTGGCGCCCCGTCGGCTCGCCGGAGCGGACGGCCGAGGAGATGGCCCGTAACGCCGACGCCCAGGTGATCGAGAAGATCCTCGGCTTCGTGCCGAAGACGCGCCAGGAACTCTTCGAGGCGGTCCAGAAGCTACCGCGGGCCGAGCAGGAGATGCTCCTATCGAAGATCGAGGAGGCTCGCGCGGTGGCAAAGACGACGTTCCTCTCCCACATCCGCGAGAGTGACAAGCCGGCGGCTGCATGGCAGGACGTGCTGGCCGCGTACCGCACCGGCGACCAGGCCAAGCTCGACGCGGCCGTGAAGGCGTACCGGGAGCAGATCGACCCGGCCATCTCGGACGGCGACAGGAGCCGGGCCCGGTTCGAGGTGTTCCTCAATGAGGCGGCCCCGTTCTTCCACACGACCGTGGTCTACGTCGGCGTCATCCTGCTGTGCCTGGCGGGCTGGGTGTCGCTGGTCATCAATCCCGGACTCGGAGAAGGGTTCCGGCGGACCGCCTTCTGGGTGCTGGTCGCCACCTTCCTGCTCCACGGGTTCTCGCTATTCTCGCGTATGTACCTGATGGACCGGCCGCTGGTGTTCGTGACGAACCTGTACTCCTCGGCCGTGTTCATCGGCTGGGCGGCGGTCGGGCTGGGGCTCATCATCGAGTGGGTCTTCCGCATCGGCGTCGGCAACCTGATCGCGGCGGTGATCGGGTTCCTGACGAGCATGGTCGCCCACTGGCTGGCCGCCAGCGGCGACACCCTGGAGATGATGCAGGCGGTCCTCGACACCAACTTCTGGCTCGCCACCCACGTCACCACCGTGACGCTCGGGTACTCGGCCACCTACGTCGCCGGGTTCGTCGGGCTGCTTTACGTCCTGCTCGGCGTGTTCACCCCGATGCTGCGGAACCAGATCCCGCTCGGGACCGGCCCGACCGCGAAGCCGACCTCGGTCGGCACGGTGATCGGGATGATCCTGTACGGGACCATCTGCCTGGCCGCGCTGTTGAGCTTTGTCGGGACGGTCCTCGGCGGCATCTGGGCGGACCAGTCGTGGGGCCGGTTCTGGGGCTGGGACCCGAAGGAGAACGGGGCGGTGCTGATCGTCGTGTGGAACGCCCTGATCCTGCACGCCCGGTGGGCCGGACTGGTCAAGGACCGCGGCGTCGCGGTGCTGGCGATCCTGGGCTGCATGATCACCACTTGGAGCTGGTTCGGCACCAACCAGCTCGGCGTCGGGCTGCACGCCTACGGGTTCAGCAACACCCTGGCCGCGGTCTGCGTCAGCCTCTGGGGTGTGTGCGCGTTCGCGTCGGCGCTCGGCCTGGTCCCGACTCGCTTCTGGGCGAGCTATGCCGGGCTGCCAGTCGCCCGGCCAACCGGCCGGGCTTAGTGCTACCTCTGAACCTGTCAACTCGCCGCGACCATTTTCCGTCCCCGCAGCCGCTCACTCGATGTTGCGGGGGGTGCTTGCCCAGGGCTAAAGAAAACGATCACCCCGCGGCCCGCCGCCGGCGGGCCGCACCTCCGCGTCGGGTTCGGATCGGGCTACGACTTGATCCCGACCTTCGGGCGCGAGCGGGGCCGCTTGACCGGCTCGCCGTGGACATCCCGGGCGAATGTTGCCGTCCCGGCCTCGTCCAACGCCCGCCGCTCCCCGGCCGACCACTCCTCCGGGGTCTTGGCCGCCGGCAGCCCCGACCGCCGATACGTCGCGTTGAGCCGACCCGCGGCCGGTTCCTCCCCCGGGCCGGACTCCCGCGGCTTCCTCGGGGCGGCCTCCCCGGCCTTCCGCCGGACCTCGCTCAGCTTGGCCCGGACCGTCTCCGGCCTGGCGTACCGGTACGGCTCGTTGTTCTTCAGTATCAGGAAGGCGATGGTCACCAGCTTCCGGGCCACCGCCACCACCGCCACGTTGTGGCCCTTCCGCTTCCGCAGCCGGCGGAAGAACGCCCCGATCGGCCCGGGGTGGGACGCGGCGTGCTGGGCCGCCTGGGTGAGCATCGCCCGGGTCTGCGGGCACCCGGCCTTGGTGATGTGCCCGTGGTAGCACTTGCCCCCGGACTGGCGGGTGGTCGGGGTCAGCCCCAGGTAGCTGGCCGCGTGGTCCCCGTCCTCGAACCGCGACAGGTCGCCCAGGGCGGCGAGCAGGGACATGGCCACCCCGTGGGCCACCCCGGGCAGGGTCATGAGCAGCTTCGCCTGGTCGCTCCGGTGGGCCAGGGCCATGAGCTGGTCCTCCACCTCCCGGAGTTCCCGCTCGACCGCCTCGTACAACCGCAGGTAGCGGTCGATCGTCTCGCGGGCGTCGGCCGGCAACTCGGCCGCCCGCAGCCAGTCGAGCCCCCGCTTGGTGAACAGCACGTTGACCGGCGGCTCGACGAGCAGCTGGGCGAGCAGGCTCTGGACCCGGTTCTTCAGCCGGGTCCGGTCGCCGACCAGCCCGGCCCGCACGGTGGTCAGCCGCCGCAGCCGCTGGGTGCCCTCGTCCGGGTGCCAGACGGCCGGCAGGTAGTCGCACCGCAGCAGTTGGGCGAGCACCTCGGCATCGATCTTGTCGGTCTTCACCTTGGCCTGGGCGATGGCCTTGATCTGGAGCGGGTTGCCGACCACCACCGCGGCGACGAACGGGCGGAGGATCTCGGCCACCGCCCAGGTGTTGGTCGTCGCCTCGACTGCGAGCTTGTCCGTCTTGCGAAGGTGCCGGCGGGCGAACTCGCCGAGGGCGGCCCGGTCGCAGGCGACCGACTGGCGGAACAGACGTTTGCCCCTCCGGTCCAGGGCACACACCTCCAGCGACTGCTTGTGCAGGTCCAGGCCGATGTACCGCATCGCGTGTCTCCGTGGGCCGCGTCCGCCGCCGCACCGGGCCTTCTCCGGGGCTGAGGCCTGGTGCGGCGGCGGACGCGTGGGTCATGCGGTCGGGCCGTGTGACCGCGGCGGGCGAGTGGTGTTCGGGCCGGACGGCATCTACCTCTTCGGGCTCGAAGCCCAGCCGGGTGGGCCGGTGGGGCGGTCAGTTAAAAAACCGGGCTCGCGGCCCATAGCATTCAGCGACCGACCCCGAGGAGGAACGGCCCTCGCCCCGAGGGGCGAAGCTCCTACTCGTCCCACGCCCGGCGTGGGACAGCGAACACGATTCGGGTGACTGCGGCAAGGGCGGTGCGGGTGCCGGGTCACACCCGCCTGACAGGTTCATACCCGTTAATAAATGCTATCAAACCCGACGGATGCGACCGCAGACGGCGGTTCCTCGACGCCTACCGGCAACACCCGACCATCGCCTTTGCTTCGCGGCTGGCGGGAGTACAC
>DATLIF010000579.1:0-6626 GCA_035539575.1 Fimbriiglobus sp.
ATCCCGACCCTCCCGGGCGCGGGGGGTATCGTGCCAGCGGGTGACCCCGCCCCCGTCCTGCCCACCGGCCCGGCCGCCGACATCATCGCCGAGACCGACGCCATCAAGCGGATGATGCTGCCCAGCCGCATCGCCACGAGACAGCGGCTGGAGAACGAGATCAACTACCGCCACGAGTCCGCCCTCAAGGAGCGGACCGAGGTCATCAACTCTCTGAAGCAGCAACTCGAGGCGCTGAAAACGGGCGCGCCGGCCGCGGAGGTGATCGCCGCCGCCGAGAACGACCCGGAGGTGCAGGCTGCGGAGGCCAAGGCAAAGAAGTTGTGGGGCGATTACAACTACCTCAAGCGGGTGGCCCAGGATCCGAACGATCCGCGAGTGGTGCGGGTCAAGTCGCAGGCCGAGGCGGCCGACAAGGAGGCCGCGAAGCTGAAGTACGACCGGGCCGTTCAGATGGAGACCGGCCGACGGCAGGGCAAGGCCAACGAACTGATCAAGCAACTCGAACTGGCCGAGCGCGGCAAGCGGTCCCTGGAGGAGCAGCACCGCATGAGCCGCAAACAGCTCGATGACGTGAGGAAGCAAATCGAGGAGACCCCGGCACTGGTCAAGGAGGCGGAGGAAAAGCCGCCGATGTTCGACCCGCTCAGGACGGACATCAACATGCACAACAACATCCTCGCTGGGATGATCGCCCAGGCCGTCCGGCTCCAGTACGAGTTGAAGTCCCCGCCGCGCGTCCAGCCCCTCCAGCCGGCCTCGACGCCGGCCCAGAAGGACTCGAAGAAGCAGATCGCCGCCACGATCGTCGCCGGGCTGATGGGGTTCGGGCTGATCGGCCTCGGGGCGGTGGCCTACGAGTCGCGGGCCAAGAAGGTCAGCTCGCTGGTCGAGCTGAAGACGACCGGGCCGACCGCCGTGATCGGGGTGGTGCCGTGGACGCCGGACGGCACGACCGCCCGCGACCCGGTCAAGCGGGCCGACGTCAACGAGGCGATCGACAAGCTGCGGGCGTACGTCGCGCAGACGTGGCTGGCCCGCGGGGCGACGACCGTTGCCGTCACTAGCCCACTGGGCGACGAGGGCAAGTCGTTCACCGCGTTCGGCCTCGCGAGCAGCCTCGCGCAGGCCGGGTACAAGACACTGCTGGTGGACTTCGATCTGCGCAACCCGTCGCTGCACCCCTACGCCGGGGTGGCCAACGGCACCGGCGTCTGCGAGTTGCTCCGCGGCGAGGCCGACCCGCGCGGCTCCGTACTGACCCTGCCCAACGGGCTGAACTTCCTGCCGGCCGGCAAGTGGTCCGACGAGGCCCGGCAAGCCGCTGTCGGCGGTCGGCTGGAGACGCTGCTGTCCCGGCTCCGCGAGCCGTTCGACTGCGTGGTGCTGCACGGGCACGCGCTCCTGACCGTGGCCGAGTCGGTCGAGATCGCCCGCCGGTCCGAGGTGGTGCTGCTCTGCACGCTGTACCGCGAGACCCGGCTGCCGCTGCTGCGGCGGGCCGCCGAGCGGCTGACCGCGATGGAGGTGCCGTACTCCGGCGTGGTGTACCTCGGGGCGACCTCGAACGAGGCGCTGTGCTAGCCCCGGATTCGATTGCCTGGCGAGCCGCCGACGCCAGTCGGCGGGTGACAGATCGAAACCCGCCGACTGGCGTCGGCGGCTCGCTTCAGCGAAACGAAACTAGCCCAGCTTGCCCACTCGTTGACACGAGTAGGCTGGAGAAGCTTTCCCTGAACCGCAGCCTGAAGAGCTGACGATGAAGAAACCCGCGATCCTGATCGGCCTGGTTCTGCTGGCGGCCGGGGCCCTGGTCCACGGGGCGACGACGCACCGGTGGTCAGTCCTGGCCCCGGAGGCGAGTCGGTCCGGGCAGTTCCACGCCCACACGGTCCGGTTCGGCGACTACCAGTGCGAGGACGTGCCCAACGAGATCCCGCTCAAGGAGATGAGCGTCGGGACGACCAAGCGGTACACGTCGCCGTCGCGGGGCCTGGTCGTGCTGACCTCGCTGACCTCGGGCCCCCCGGGCGCCGTGTCTACCCACACCCCCGATGTCTGCTATCCCGCCAGCGGCTACCGGACGGTGCGGGAACCGGCCCGGGAGACGATCGACCTTCCCGAGGGGGGCCGAGCGAGCTATTACGTCGCCGAGTTCGAGAAGAAGACCGCCACCCGGACCGAGCGGCAGCGGGTCCGGTGGGCGTGGTCTTCGGACGGCACCTGGGACGCGCCGGACCGCCCGAGGTTCTCGTATCTGCGGGCTTCCGAGCTGTACAAGCTGTATGTCGTGACACCTGTGGCGGAGTCGGACGCCGGCCGCCCGGCCGAGGACCCGCCGGAGGTCAAGAAGTTCGTCGCCGCCACGTTCGCCCAGTACTCCGGGCTGTTCGCCGGCCGCTAACGATTGCGGGCAGTTCGCCCAACCGGAACCGCCCCCGACCGACGAGGATCTCGTCCTGATGAGTACGGCCCCGCCCCCGAAAACGTTCCCGCGGTCCGGCCCAAGACCCGCGCTGTCCCGACGCCAACGGTCCCACCAGACCCCGCCGACCCTGCCGACACCGGCCCCCGTTTGCCGGGCCGAGAAGGTCAAGGCGGCGGTGGACTACCCGCTGGCCGCGCTGATGCTGGTCGTCCTCGCCCCGGTCGTCCTGCTGGCCCTGCTGGCGGTCAAGCTGACCAGCCGCGGACCGTCCCTGTACACCCAGTCCCGGGTCGGCCGCGGCGGCCGGGTGTTCACCATCTACAAGATCCGCACCATGTTCCATGAGTGCGAGAGCCTGACCGGCCCGCGCTGGTCGATGCCGGGCGACCCGCGCATCACCCCCATCGGCCGGGTCTTCCGCGCCCTGCACATCGACGAGTTGCCGCAACTCTGGAACGTCCTCAAGGGGGACATGGCCCTGGTCGGCCCCCGTCCGGAGCGGCCGGAGATCTGCAAGCAACTCCGCCAGGTCGTTCCCGGGTACGACAAGCGGCACGCCGTCAAGCCGGGGATCACCGGCTTTGCCCAGGTCCACCTGCCGCCGGACTCGTGCCTGCGCAGCGTCCGCAACAAGGTCGCCTACGACCGGTTCTACATCCTGCGGATGAGCCCGCGGACGGAGCTGTACGTCTACGTCTGCACGGCGCTAAAGCTCGTCGGGCTGCGTGGCGTGTACCGCCGTCCGCCGCGCAAGCCGGCGGAGTAGGCGAACGGGGGGCGTAAGCCCCCTGGTTCTTCCCCAGGCCAGACACCAGCCGGCTGACGCCGGCCGTTCGCCCGATCCCACATGGGGGCACGGATGCCGTCGGTCACGGTGGTCGTTCCGGTCCGCAACGAGGCCCGGTCGATCGAACAGACGCTGCGGTCGCTCTTGACCCAGCACTTCCCCGAAGGCCAGTTCGAGGTCATCGTCGCCGATGGCCTGTCCACGGACGCGACGGTGCCGGTCGTCCGGCGATTGCAGGGGGAGTTCGACAACCTGAAGCTGGTGTACAACCCCCGGCGGTTCTCCAGCGGCGGGCGGAATGCGGCCATCCGGCACATGTCCGGCGAATACGCGGTGATCGTGGACGGCCACTGCCACGTCCCGGACCGGTACTACCTGCGGAACCTGGTCCGGGCGTTCGAGGCCAGCGGGGCTGATTGCCTCGGCCGGCCGCAGCCGCTGGACGCCCCGGACCCGACGCCGTTCCAGCGGGCCGTCGCCGTCGCCCGCCAGAGCCGGCTCGGCCACAACCCGGACTCGGATATCTTCGCCAACCAGTCCCGGTTCGTAGCACCGGAGAACACCGCGGTCGCCTACCGCCGCGAGGTGTTCCACAAGGTCGGGCTCTTCGACGAGCGGTTCGACGCCTGCGAGGACGTGGAGTTCAACCACCGCGTCCACGCCGCGGGGATGACCTGCTTCTTCACCCCCGCGCTGAAGATCCGCTATCACCCGCGGGCGTCGTGGATGGCGCTGTTCAAGCAACTCGCCCGGTACGGCTGCGGCCGCGCCCGGCTGGCGGTCAAGCACCCGAAGTCGTTGACCCTGCCGGCGCTGGTACCGCCGCTGTGGCTGGCGTGGCTGGTCGGCGGGGCGGCGGTCTCGGCCGCGGCGCCGGCCTTCGGCTGGCTGTACCTCGCCACGGTGCTGACCTACGCGGCGGTGCTGCTGGCTGTGTCGGCTTCGCTGGGCCGCGGCCGACCGAAGCAGGTCCGGGCGCGCATCCCGGTGGTGTTCGTCGGCATCCACCTCGGGTTCGGCTGGGGCTTCCTCCGCGAGGCGGCACGGCAAGCGGTGAGGCGGTGACTTCTCTCTCCCCTCTCCCCCAAGGGGAGAGGGGAGCATGACTACAATCCCGGCATGACCCCCGGCGACACCGCCCCCGACCTGACGTTCCTCACCGCCGACGGCGAACCGGTCGGCCTGTCTGTGTTCCTCACGTCGGACCACCTGCTCCTCGTCTTCCTGCGTCACCTGGCCTGAATCCCGTGCGTGGCCCACCTCGGCGAGGTGGCGGCGAACGTCGAACGGTTCCGCGCCGTCGGCGCGGGCGTCCTCGTCGTGACACAGGCACAGCCGCATATCCTTTCGATGTTCCTCCGCAACCAGCCTCAACCACTCCCGATCGTCTGCGACCCCGACCGCGCCGGCTACCGCGCGTTCGGGCTGGAGCGGACCGGATGGATGAGCTTCTTCCGGCCGTCGGTGTTGTGGGGCTACCTGCGGCTCATCGCGCGCGGAGGCAAGGTCCGCATGCCCTACACTGGCGAGGACGTTCTCCAACTGGGCGGCGACTTCCTGCTCGACCGCGCACGGCGAGTCGTCTTCGCCTACCACAGCCGGAGCGCGACCGACCGGCCCTCCGTCGAGGCGCTGCTGGCCGCCCTGCCCGGTCGTTGACGCCTCGCGGCGGATCTTCTATCGAAAGCAGTAGTACCCGCCGTTGTTCTCTGGCCCGCCTCAGTCCCACCAACCGGCCAGGGGCAGCTTTCACACCCGTCTTTCCCGCGAGGGCTTCGCCGATGCCAACTCGGCTCCGTCCACTGTTCACCTCCTGGCTCCTCGGGTTCGCGTGCATGCCGGCCGCCGCCAACCCGCCGGAGCCGCCTCCGGTCAAGGATCCGCTCAACGCCGCCATCCCCAACGACGCCCTCAAGCTCCCGTTCCGGGACGACGGACCGATTCACTTCGTCACCCGCAACCAGAACGCCGCCGAGTGGGACAAGCTCCCGACGTACTGGAACGAAACGACCGAGGAGGCGACCGACCCGACCACCGGGGCGAAAGTCACCCGCAAGGCGGTCAAGATCAAGGTGCCGCTGGGCCTGTCCACCGCGCCTGTGGTGCCGGCCGAGAACCCGATGACCGTCGCCAAGTGGGAGCTGGGCAAGAAGCTCTATTTCGACAAGACACTTTCCACCAGCATCGGCGTCTCGTGCGCCACCTGCCACGACCCGGCGAAGGGGTTCACCGACCAGCGGGCCACGTCGCTCGGGATCAACGACAAGGTCGGCGGGGTAAACGCCCCGACGGTCATCAACTCGGCGTACCACCGCTTGCAGTTCTGGGACGGCCGGGCCGCCACCCTGGAGGAGCAGGCCCAGGGGCCGGTCGGCAACCCGGTCGAGATGTTCGCCGGCCAGGGCGACGCCTGGGAGGAAGCGGTCGCACGGCTGCGGGCCAGGACGGAGTACGTCGAGGCGTTCCGCAAGGTGTTCGGCCACCTGCCGACCCGGGATGCGGCGGCCAAGGCCATCGCCTCCTACGAGCGGACCGTACTGGTCGGTAACAGCCTCCATGACCGTGCCGACGCGGCCATGCGCAAGCGCGTCGCCGAGGAGGAGTCCGGCGACTACACGCTGAAGGCCGCGGACTACGAGGCCGCGCTCACAGACACACTTGGGCGGAAGGACACGCCCGCCTTGTCCGCGCTCGGCGTCAACTGGGAGAAGGGCGAGGCCAAGCCGGCGACGGTGGCCGCGCGACTGGTCAACGGCCGGAACCTCTTCTTCGGCAAGGCGAAGTGCAGCAACTGCCACGTCGGGGACAACTTCACCGACAACCAGTTCCACAACCTCGGTGTCGGGGTCAAGGACGGCAAGCTGCCGGAGGCGGAGTTCGGCCGCTACGTCCACCTGCCGACCGGGCACAAGGACGTGTCGCAAGTGGGAGCGTTCAAGACCCCTGGTCTGCGAGCGCTGCTGGCGACCGGCCCGTACATGCACGACGGCAAGGAGACGTCGCTGGAGGCGGTGATCGACTTCTACGACCGCGGCGGCAACGCCAACGAGTTTCTCGACTCGAAGATGCGCGACACCGCGGCCGAAGACGCCTACCTGAAGGCGAAGGCCGAGGGCAAGGAGGCCGCCCTGCCGAAGCCGGCCGCTGCGGGTGAACAGGGCCGGCTGGTCGTCCCGTTGAAGTTGAGCCTGTCGGTCCAGGAGAAGGCCGACCTGATCCTGTTCCTGAAGGCACTCCAGTCGGACCCGGTGGACCCGGTCGTCGCCGACCCGCAGAAGTCTCCCGACGCCGGTCGGACCGCCGGCGGCTGATACCACACGAGACGCCGCCCGCCGGGCGGCGTCTCACTTCCAGTCTCCTGTCGGGCGGGTCGAGCGAGCTTGCGTATCCTGGCGAACGGCCGGCGTGAGC
>DATLIF010000580.1:0-4188 GCA_035539575.1 Fimbriiglobus sp.
CGAACCCGATCTCCCTGGTCATCCGAATGCCGTACGCCGTCCCCTTTCCCGCCTGCGCCCACGCCGAGTTGATCAGCCCGAGTTTCATGACCCCTCCGGGGAAATTCCAAATCCCAAGCACCAAATCCCAACCGAGAATCAAATCCTAAACCAGGAACCGGAATGTGCGGTGGTAGATTTTGCCACCACGATGATTAGGATTGGCATCGGGTTTGTCTTGTCTGTTTGGGATTTGGTGCTTGGGATTTGGGATTTCCCCGACAGGGGGCACGATGTTCGACGCGGTCACCCTCTGGAAGTACTGCGGCGTCGTCGGGACGCTGATCCTGGCCGGCTTCGGGCTGCCGATCCCGGAGGAGATCCCGATCGTCACCGCCGGGGCGATGGTCGGGAACGACGCGCGAGAGGTGGCCGACTACCGCCGGTTGGACGACGCCTACGACGAGTTCGACGAGCGGACCGACCCGATAGCGGGGGTGGTCGGCGGGTGGATCGATCATACGCGGCCGCCTAAACCGGAACGACCGGCCCACCTCACCCGGTGGTGGATCATGCTCCCGGCCATCATCGTCGCGGTGGTGCTCGGGGATTGCATCCTGTACACCTTCGGGCGGATAGGCGGGCGGCGACTGCTCCAGGTCGGGTGGGTGCAGCGGCGCATCCTACCGCCGGAGAAGCAGGTCAAGATCGAGGAGAACTTCCACAAGAACGGCATCCTGATCCTGCTCGGGGCGCGGCTGACCCCCGGCATCCGCACGCCGGTGTTCGTCATGGCCGGGGTGCTCAAGATGCCGCTGTCGCGGTTCCTCCTGGCCGACGGGCTTTACGCTATCCCAGGGGTGAACCTGCTGTTCTGGATCGCCTACCTGTTCACTGACCAGTTCGTGGCCGCGGTCGAGGCGGCCGAGCGGCACAAGCCGATGGTGGCCGTCGCCATCCTGGCGGCCATCGGCGGGGTGGTGCTGTACAAGATGCTGGCCAACCGCACGCTCTCGACCGGGGACGTCGAGGAGATCCCGACGTATGTCAAACCGGTCGGCAAGGTGACGCACGCGGTCGAGCAGGCGGTCGAGATGGCGGTCGGCAAGACGGTCCAGGTGTCCGCGAAGGCGGCCGCCGCGGTGGTGGACAAGGTCACGCACCCACTCGGCCACAAGACACACACACCGCACGAGCCACCTACCGTCGAACCATCGGCCAACGGTCAGCCGACAGCATCCGAGGGCAAGCCGGTCGAACACCCCGCACCAACAGACGAGTCGCACCCGACGCCGGGGTGAAGGTTTTTCGTTCCCACGCTCCGCGTGGGAACGAGAAAGAGTGGGTCACGGCTGCTTCACCCCGGCAGGCGGGGCGACTGACCCGTCCGATCGCAGCCGCGACAGGTAGTCGTGCAGTTCCTTCTCGGCAGACCTCATGTCGATTCCGAGCCACTTCTCGAACGCCTCGACCGGATCGCCGCCGGAGTTCACCGCGACCAGGTATTCCTCGAACCCCCGGGTCCCGACCGCCCGCCTGTCGAAGGTGAGCCAGTACGCGATTGCCCAGGAGGTGAGGTAGGCGCGGTCGGCAGCGGTGCGCTGGTCGGCGTGGGCGGCCAGGAACGAATCCTTGCCCGCCCGCAACAAGTCCGCGACCGACACCAGCCCGGCCGGCGATCCCTTGCCGCGTAGCAGGCCCCACACCCGGTCCAGCCGCTCCGCGTCAGGCGGACCGACACGCAACTCAGTACCCTCGATCGTTGCCCCCTCGAAGAGTTGCGCCAGCCCCTCGTTGAGCCACCGTGGCAACTCGCCGGTCCCCTTGCCGGCCCGCACGTCCACAGCCGCCAGCGGCGGATACACGAACGTCGCCGTGTACGAGTGGAACGCCTCGTGGTATAGCTGCGCGAACAACCGACGGGTGGCCTTGTCAAACTTTCTCCCGTTGGCGTGATCGGCCTCGTAGACTCGCTGCCGCTCCCGCCGGACGATCTCCTCGAACCGGCTCAGTTCTGCCGACATCCCCTTGTAAAGCTGTCGGACGTCGGCCTCGTACCGGTCGAGCCGGGTCCGCTCGGTGGCGTGCCGCTTCTGGGTCGCGGTCAACTCCTCGCCCAGCCTTGCCAGGTCGGTACCGCAGACGATGCGATTGCGCACCGGATCGTAGATAGCGGGGTTGAGGACGCGGCCGGCGGGGTCGCCGAGGAGCGCCTCATAGTCGGCCGTCCGACCGGCGAGCAGGACCGTGGTCGGTCGGCCGGCCGCGTGCCGTGGTGGCAGTACCCGGGCGAATGCGGCATAGATCTGCTCCAGCCGCACCGCCGCCCGCCGGGTGACCTCGTCGGCCGCGCCGGAGACGAGGACGAAGTGATCGGACTCGTACCGCCGCGCCTCGCCCGGCCGGCCGAGCCAGTCGGCCGGGGCCAGCGTGAGCGCTTCCATGCGCTGTCGCTCCCCGGCCCCGGTCGGATCGAGGTCGGCGAGCTTCTCCTTCAGTATCGCCCGCTCGGCCGCGGTGAGCCGCTTGACCTCGGCCACCTCGCGAGCGGCGAAAAAGGTGGTGAGCGTGACCGTCGGCCGGCCCGGCGGCCGACGGACCACCTGGAAGTCGATCCCGGCCGGGGTCTCCTTGAGGATCACCCCCTGGAAGCGGGCACCGTTGATCAGCTTCACTTCATCGAACGCCCAGGCTGGCCCCTGCCCGACCGGGCCGCCGGCCGCGGCGACCAGCACCGCCAGGATCACCAACCCGCCGGCGACCCACCAGCGCCTGCCGCACTTCGCGGTTCCTGGTGCATGTAAGGCGGTGGGAGTCGTTGATGGGTCGTGAAACATTCGTCCTGCCCTGGCGGGTGCGACGTTACACCTCGTCCCGAACTGTTGTAGCCGGGTCATCCCGTAGGGCGATCTCGCAGACGACGAACAGAATGCCGCACAGCACCAGCGGGACGCCGGCCTCCCGCAGCGCGTGGAAGACGTACAGCAGCGGACCGGGGATCGGCTCCGGCACGCCCACCCACGGATTGTTAGCCGCGAGCCGGACCGACTGCACGAGCAGCAGCACTAACCCGGTGATGGAGAGGCTCATGCCGACGAGGGCGGCGACCCGCAGGAGACGGATCAGGGGGCGGGTCATCGCACACCTACTTCTTCGGCTCCGGCTCCGGCCGCATCCGGTCCTGGACGTACCAGCGGCCATCGGTCTTGCGGAAGTGGACCGAGCGACCCCCCTGTCCGCCGCGCAGCGCCGCCGAGGCGGTATCGCCGGCGTCGGTGAACTGCCCCTCGCGCAGGAACCGACGCAGGTCATTCAGGTGGTCGGGGTTCTCGTCGAGGGTGCCGCGGATGTCCCGGGCGACGAGCCGGAACGCCCGCCGGGCCGCCTCGCGGCGGACCGCCTCGTCGAAGCCCTTCGGATCGGCGGGGATGCGGTCCTCGCCCGGCACCGGGTTCCGCGCCTGCGCCTCCCGCCGGGCCTGGAAGTCCGCGGCGACCTCCTTCTGCATGAGCCCGGCCCGCTCCTCGACCTTGCGGTCGATAAACGCCGGGTCGATCAGGTGGGCGGCGAGGTAGTCTGTCCGCTCCTTCTCGACCGCCTTGACGGCCGACGTCAGAGATGCCTTGGGTGAGTCTTGCGGGAACAGGTCGAGGTTCGCCGGCACCCCGTACCGAGGCGGGGGCGGCTCGTCCTGGCCCCACGCCGTCAAGCTCACCGCGCCGAGTAGAATCGTTACCGCCAGTGTCTTCCGCATGGCCAGTCCCGGGTACGGGGAACCAAGTCCGCACTGCAAGCCTTCCCTATTGTGGACTCCGTACTCTGTTCCCGGTACTGCGTACTCCGAACTTCTCCGCCCGGCGACCCGGTATAATCCGCAACATGGCAGGCAACACCTACGGCAAGCTCTTTCGGGTCACCACCGCCGGCGTCAGCCACGGCCCGGGCTACCTCTGCATTATCGATGGCTGTCCGGCCGGGCTGGAGCTGTCGGTCGAGGATCTTCTTCCCGACCTGCGGAGGCGCAAGCCGGGGCAGTCGAAGCTGACCACCCAGCGGGACGAAGCGGACCTGCCGGAGATCTGGTCCGGCGTGTTCGAGGGCCGCACCGACGGCACCCCGATCGGTCTGTTGTTCCGCAATGCCGACCAGCGAAGCGGCGATTACGGAGACATCAAAGACAAGTACCGCCCCGGCCACGCCGATTACACA
>DATLIF010000581.1:0-3271 GCA_035539575.1 Fimbriiglobus sp.
AACACCCGATCCGCCCCGGCTGTTGTCCCGCTCATGATGCCGCTTATGCCGTTAGCCAGGTGCGACGGGCGCCGGAGCTGCCGAAGGCACCGGACCTGCCGGTGCCGCCGTTCCTCGGCAGCCGGGAGCGGACCGACTTCCGCGTCGAGGACGTGTTCGCCTTCCTCAACGAGCGGACCCTGTTCAGTACCCAGTGGCAGTTCGTCAAGGGCGGCGTCGATCCGCGGGAGTACGACCGCCAGATGCGCGAGGTCGCTCAGCCCGCCCTGGAGCGGCTCAAGGCGATGTGCCTGAGCGAGAACCTGATGCGGCCGGCGGTGACCTACGGGTTCTTCCCGGCCGCCTCGGACGGCACGACGCTGACGGTCTACGAGGACGACCGCCGCACCCCGCGGCAGACGTTCGCGTTCCCGCGGCAGCCGTTCGGCGAGTACCTGTGCCTGGCGGACTACGTCGAGCCGCTGCGGGACGGCGTCGCGGTCGATCACGTCGCCTTCATGGCGGTGACGGTCGGCCATGAGGTCAGCATGCGGACGAAGGAACTTTACGACTCCGGCCAGTACCAGGACTACCTGTTCCTGCACGGCCTGAGTGTGGAGTCCGCGGAGGCGCTGGCGGAGCTGTTCCACCAGCAACTTCGCCGCGAATGGGGCATCGGCGGGCAGGACTCGTCGGACGTCCGCAAGCTGTTCAAGGGGCACTACCGCGGCAAGCGGTACAGCTTCGGCTACCCGGCCTGCCCGGACCTGGCGGACCAGGCCGGGCTGTTCAAACTGATCGACCCGACGCGGGTCGGGATCACGCTAACCGAGCAGTTCCACCTGGAGCCGGAGCAGTCCACGACCGCGATCGTGGTCCACCACCCGCAGGCGAAGTACTTCGTCACCGAGCGCACCGCCGAGGCCGGCTGCAGGACGGCGTAGGACTCACCACAAAGACACAAAGGCCACAAAGAAGACCTGAAGTCGGGGCAAAGAATCCTGTTCTATCCTACTGTTGCCTTCTTTGTGCCCTTTGTGTCTTTGTGGTGATTTCTCTTTCCATGCCCGAAACGGCTATCCACATCGACGGGCTGCGGGTCGCTTACGGCTCGTTCGTGGCTGTTAACGGCCTCGACCTGAACATCCGCCGGGGTGAGCTGTTCGGGCTGCTCGGCCCGAACGGGGCCGGCAAGTCCACCACCATCCGGGTTCTCATCGGCCAGCGGCGTCCGACCGCCGGGCGGGTCTCCGTCCTCGGGCACGACGTGGTCCGCGACTGGGCCGCGATAAAACCACTGTTCGGATACGTCCCCGACCGGGAGAACCACTTCGAGGAGTTCACCGGCCGGCGGAACCTGGAGTTCTTCGCGCAGCTCTACAACGTCCCCCGGCTGCGGGTGCGCGACTGCCTGCGGCTGGTCGAGTTGGAGGAGGCGGCCGACGTGCAGGTTCGCGGGTACTCGCTCGGGATGCGTCGCAAGCTCTTGCTCGCGCGGGCGCTGTTGCACGAGCCGCAGGTGCTGTACCTGGACGAGCCGACGGCCAACCTGGACATCCGGTCGGCGGAGGTGGTCCACCGTATCCTCCGGGAGCGGGTCGCGGCCGGGGCGACGGTGGTGCTGACCACGCACGACATGGACGAGGTGGAGAAGATCTGCGACCGCGTCGGGATCGTGTGCAAGGGGAAACTCGTGGCGCTCGATTCGCCGCTGGCGCTGCGGACCGCCCACACCGAACGGATGGCGGACGTGATCCTCGACAGCGGCGAGCGGCTGGCCTTCGACCTGGACGCCGACACTGACCGGCAGAAGTTGGCCGAGGTGGTGCGCTCCGGGCGGACCGCCAGCGTGAAGACGCGCGAGTTCGACTTCCACGCGACTTTCCTGAAGCTCACCGGGCAGGCGTTCGAGTAACTGGCGAACGGCCGGCGTTAGCCGGCTGGTGGCGCCGAGACCAGCCGGCTGACGCCGGCCGTTCGCCAGGATGACGACATGCGTCTGTACATTCTTCGAGCCCTGCTGGTCAAGGAAGTTCACCGCCACCTCGCCAACCGCGGGGGGATCGCGCTGGCGCTTTTGCTGATCGTCGCGGCCGTGATGCTGTCGATGTTCAACCCCGGGTCCGGCGGGGCGGACGCTGGCGGCGGCGGGCTGGTCGGCGGCGTCCACCGCTGCGTCGTCCAGTACGCCGATGAGTCGCCGCTGGTCCGGGAGCTAAGGGCGAGCGTCCCGGCCGACCTCCGCCCGCAGGTGGCCTTCGAGCGGATGCCGCCGGGCGAGGTGGACGGACTGGTCACGTACCCGCCGGGGACCGGGGCGATCCAGATCCGCACCTGGTCCGAAGCTGGCCGCCCGGTGATGAAGTTCGAGGTCTGGCACCCGCCCGGCGAACCCGGTGCGATGGCACCCTACGAGGCGTGGTTCTGGCGGGCCGCCCGCGACGCGATGCAGACGTGGGCCGCGGAGGACCTGCGTGCCGCCGGCGGCGACCCGGCCCGGCTGACCACCCCCGACCCAGCGGGCGGCGACCTGTGGGCGGTCCGCGACTCGTTCCGTCAACTCGATGAGCAGGTCGGCCGCCTGCGGCCCGCGACCACGACCGCCAACCCGTTGCCGCGGATCGAACTCGAACGCAAGGGGCTCGGTGCCAAGGAACTCGACCTGCGCAGCGCCATCGCCACGGGCATGGTGGTGTTCGCCTTGTACTTCGCCTGCGTGTACCTGCTGCCGACGCTCAACTGCGAGGAGCGCGAGCGCGGCGTGCTGCTGGCGCAGGCCCTTTCGCCGGCGTCACCGACCGAGATCCTGGCCGCCAAGTTCCTGTTCTATCCGACGCTCGGCATTGCCCTGGCGGCGGCGCTGGCCGGCATCTACAACCCGGCGGCGCTCTCGACGCTGTTCTTCTGGATGGCCCTGGTGGCGATGGCGGCCGGGTTCCTCGGCATCGGCATGACGGTCGCAACACTGGCGAAGACCCAGCGCGCGGCGTTTATGGGGTCGATGTGCTACCTGATGTCGGTGTCGCTGATCCTGCTCATCTGCTCGCAGAACGGCATCCCCGGCGTGCCGTACCTGGCGCTGGAGTTCCACGGCCCGCGTGTGCTACACGCGGCCGTCACAGGCGACGTGCAGTCGCACCACTGGCTGCACCTGCTGGCCGCGGGCGCACTGGCGGCCGGGTGGATGGCCGCCGCGGGGTGGCTGTTCCGCCGCCGCGGGTGGCAGTGATTCCCGTAGGGTGGGTCGAGTCGTCGAGGCCCACCGTGTGAGCGCCAGACGGTGGGCCTCGAC
>DATLIF010000582.1:0-10627 GCA_035539575.1 Fimbriiglobus sp.
GTTCGAGGCCCACCGTCCGAGTGCGGCGCGAGACGGTGGGCCTCGAAGACTCGACCCACCCTACGCCTAGCTACGCCAGCACGTCCTTGACCACCTTGCCGTGGACGTCGGTCAGCCGGTAGTCGCGGCCCTGGAAGCGGAACGTCAGCCGCTTGTGGTCGATCCCCAGCAGGTGCAGGATCGTCGCTTGCAGGTCGTGGACATGGACCAGGTTCTCGGCGACGCCGAAGCCCAACTCGTCCGTCTCGCCGTAGCTGAAGCCCTGCTTCACACCGGCCCCGGCCAGGAAGACCGTGTAGCAGTCCGGGTAGTGGTCCCGACCCAGGATCTTGCTGGCCGCGGTGCGGCCCTCACGGAACGGCGTCCGGCCGAACTCGCCGCTCCACACGATCAGCGTCTCGTCCAGCATCCCGAGCCGCTTCAGGTCGGCGATGAGCGCGGCGATGGGCTTGTCCATCGATGCGCACTTCTTGGTCAGCCCGTCCGTGATGCCCTGGTCCGGGCTGGTGCCGTGGAAGTCCCAGCCCCAGTCGAACAGTTGCACGAACCGCACGCCCTGTTGTGCCAGCCGCCTCGCCAGCAGGCAGTTGTTGGCGAAGCTCGCGGCCCCGGGCTTGGCCCCGTATGCCTCCAGCGTCTGCTTGGACTCCTTCGAGATGTCCATTACTTCGGGGACGGCGGTCTGCATCCGGTAGGCGAGTTCGTACTGCGCGATCCGGGTCCGCGTCTCGGGGCTGCCGAGTTCGTCGGCCTGGAGCTCGTTCAGGTCGTTGAGGGCGTCGATGGTGGTCTTGCGCAGGTCGCGGTCCATCCCTTGCGGGTCGGAGACGTACAGGACCGGGTCGCCCTTGCTGCGGCACTGCACGCCCTGGTAGACGCTCGGCAGGAAGCCGCTGCCCCAGCAGTTCTGGCCGCCGCTGGGCTGCACGCCGCTGGAGATCAGAACCACGAACCCGGGCAAGTTCTGGCTCTCGGAGCCGAGCCCGTACGTCACCCATGTCCCCATTCCCGGCCGGCCCTGCCGCGCGGACCCGGTGAACAGCAGCAATTCCGCCGGGGCGTGGTTGAACTCGTCGGTCTTCATCGACTTGATGACGCACATCTTGTCGGCGAGGCCGTGGAAGTTCGTCAGCGCGTCGGACATCCAGATGCCGCCGGGGCCGTACTGCTTGAACGTCCGCGGCGTGCCCATCAACTTCGGCGTGCCGCTGGTGAACGCGAACCGCCGGCCCTTGGTCAGCGACTCGGGGCAGTCCTGGCCGGTGCGCTTCACCAGCTCCGGCTTGTAGTCAAACATGTCCAGGTGCGGCGGCGAGCCGGACATGTGCAGGTAGATGACCCGCTTGGCCTTCGGGGCGAAGTGCGGCTTGCGCGGCGCGAGCGGGTCGTCGGGCGAGCGGTCCGGCTCGGCCCGGCCATCCTGCGACAACAACCCCATCGCGGCGGCGCCGAGGCCGAGCGAGCCGGCCGTCAGGAAGTGCCGGCGGGTCTGGTGCTGAAGGCGAGCGAGATGGGGGGTCATCGGTCGATCTCTCGTGGTTGCCGTACCGTCCGGCTCTGGGGTCAGGCCGCCAGACCGCCACTTTCCAGGTGTGTCGGTTTGGCGGCCCGACCCCCTGTTTTCAGCCGCCGCATCAACCGACGGGGGTCAGGGCGCCAGGGCGCCACTTTTTAGGAGTGCCATAGTGGCGCTCTGGGTGGTCAAAACTTGACCACTTGACAGCCCGTCTGGTGATAGTATACATTCGTATCAGCGCTTCAGGAACATCTCGTCCAGGTTGAGCATCACATTCCCAACCACAGTCAGCGCTGCCAAGTCTTCGACCTCCACCCCCTTCGGGGCCGGTCCAAGCGGGTCGGTCGCCATCTTCTCCGCCTTCGCCGCGTCGTCGGCGTACTTCGCCTTCGCCTCCTCGTACAGCTTGAGGAGAACGGCCGCCTCCTTCGCCGACGGCGGGCGGGCGACGCAAAGCCGGAACCCGTGCGCCAGCTTCTCGGCGGTCGTGCCCTTCGCCTGCGCCATCTGTCGGGCGAGCGCCTGGGCCGCCTCCACGTAGACCGGGTCGTTGAGTGTCACCAGCGCTTGCAGCGGGGTGTTCGTCCGGTCCCGCCGGAGCGTACACGCCTCGCGGCTCGGGGCGTCGAACGCGGTCATCGACGGGTACGGGTTGGTCCGGCGCCACTCGGTGTACAGCCCGCGGCGGTACTTGTCCTCGCCGGCGCTGGTCTTCCAGTCGAGCGTCGCGCCGAACGCCGCGTTGAGGCCGAACGCCGGCTGCGGCGGCTTGACCGACGGGCCGTACATCTTCGGGCTCAGAAGTCCGCCGACGGCCAGCGACTGATCGCGGATCATCTCGGCCGACAGCCGAAACCGCGGCCCGCGCGACACGAGGCGATTGTCCGGGTCCTTCTCCAGAAGCTCCGGCGTCACCCTCGACGACTGGCGGTACGCCGCCGAGGTGACGAGCAGCTTGAGGAACTGCTTGATATCCCAGGCGCCCCTCCGGTCGCTGACGCTCCCGGCTCGCTCGGGGCCGTCGCGGAACTCGACCGCCAGCCAGTCGAGCAACTCTGGGTGCGACGGCAATTCGCCCTGAGCGCCGAACTCCTCCGAGGTGCGGACCAGGCCTGTGCCGAAGACCTGCTCCCAGAGGCGGTTGGCCATCACTCGCGGCGTCAGCGGGTTGTCCGGCGACACCAGCCACTTCGCCAGCGTCATGCGGTTTGGGGACTTCACCTTTTGCAGCGGGTGGAACGCGGCCGGAACGCCCTCGGACACGACCTCGCCCTTGTCGAGGAAGTTGCCGCGGTACTGAAGGTGAGTCGTCCGCCGCTTGTCGGCCGGCATCTCACGCAGGATCGGGACCGACGCGGCGGGCTTGAACAGCGCGGCCTTCTTCCGCACGGCGTCGGCCTGCGCCTTGAACACGCCCTGGATCAGCGCCGGCTGGAACTTCGCGACCCGGTCCAGTTTCGTCGCCTCCCGGTCCAGCCGGGTCCGCATCTTCTTGCGCTCCGGGGTGTCGCCAATGTCCAGGACGGGCGTCTCGTCCTTGCGGTCGGCGTCCTCGGTGTTGTTGAAGAACGCGAACAGCCGGAAGTACTCGACCTGAGAGATCGGGTCGTACTTGTGGGTGTGGCACTGGGCGCAGGCCATCGACGTGCCCATCCAGACGGCCAGCGTGGTGTTCACTCGGTCCACCACCGCGACGGTACGGAACTCCTCGTCGTCCGTTCCGCCCTCGCTGTTGGTCATCGTGTTGCGGTGGAACGCGGTCGCGGTGAGTTGCTCGTCGGTCGGCTTCGGCAGCAGGTCGCCGGCGATCTGTTCGATGGTGAACCGGTCGAACGGCTTGTTCGCGTTGAGGCTCTTGATGACGTAGTCGCGGTACGCCCAGATGGTCCGGGCCGGGTCGTCGGCGTACCCGGCGCTGTCGGCGTACCGGGCCAGGTCCAGCCACATCCGCGCCCAGTGCTCGCCGAACGCGGGCTTGGCCAGCAGCCGGTCGATCAGCTTCTCGTAAGCGTCGGGCGACTTGTCAGCTATGAAGGCGTCCACTTCATCGAGCGTCGGCGGCAGCCCGGTCAGGTCGAGCGACGCCCGGCGGACGAGGGCGTATCGGTCGGCCTCCGGCTGGGGCTTGATCCCCTCGCGTTCCAGCCGTGCGAGGATGAAGGGGTCGATGCCGTTGCGGGGCCAGTTCTTGTCCTTGACCGCCGGTAGCGGCGGTCGCTCGGGATTCACGTAGGACCAGTGCGCCGCGTAAGGGGCGCCCTGGCGAACCCACTCGGCCAGTACCTCAACCTCGCGGGGCGTCAGCTTCTTACCGGACTTGGGCGGCGGCATCACCTCGCCGGACTCGTCCGTTTGGATTCGCTTGATGATCTCGCTCTCGTCCGGCTTGCCGGGGACGACGGCCGCGTTCTCGGTCGCCCCGGTGCGGGTGTCCAGCCGCAGGTCGGCCTTGCGGACCTTGTCGTCCGGGCCGTGGCAGGCGTAGCAGTTGTTCGACAGGATCGGCCGGACGTCCCGGTTGAAGTCGATCGGCGGCGCGGCGGTTAGCCGCGAGGCGAAGCCGAGCGCGGCGACGGCGAACAGCACGGCGGACCGGGTCGCGTAGGTCATCGAGTGATACCGGAGCGAGATCGAGCGACCGGCCGGGACCGTCCGGCCGGGGAGGCGGGCAGGGGTGCCTTTATTCTGACCGCGGCGGCCGGATCAGGCAACAGGATTGCCAGCCACTCCTCGCACTCCTCGTTCCCACTCGGAGCAAGGGAACGAGAGGAGCGTGCTGGACTCTACGGGTTGTCCGTGCCATAGTTGTTACGACCGGCCGCCGGCCGGCCGCACTTCGCCCCCACCCCGACGGCCGGTCCCGACCGGAATGCGAGGGGAAGATGGACTCCTCCGACCTGAAATGGTTTGCTCTGCTGGCGGTGATCGGGCTGGGGTTGTACTTCGCGTTTCTGCGTGGTGACCCCCACCGGGCCCCGACGTTCAACGTCGCCAACTCACCGACTGTGTCTTACACGCCGATCGGCGTTCCGGGCGGGAAGTAGCCTGACACTTGCCTGACGAACCTCGGCCGGCGTATCCTGACAGTCCTGCCCCCTGCGGCTCTGTCCGCTCGCCGAGGTCACGCCGTGCCCCGCTCTGCCTGGCTCGTTTTGTTCCTTGTTGCGCCGGTTGCTTTCGCCGATCCGCCGAAACCCGTCCCCGCCGACCACGCCGCGAAGATGGCGAAGGGGACCGAGTTGTTCAAGGCGCGTGTCCGCGCGGTGCTGGCGAAGAACTGCCTGCGGTGCCACGGCGGCAAGAAGACCGAGGGCGACCTCGACCTGGCCACTCGCGGCAAGCTGCTCAAGGGCGGCGTGTCCGGCCCGGCGGTCGTCCCTGGGGACGCGAAGGCGAGCCGGCTGCACCAGTTGACCGCCCACCTCAAAGAGCCGCACATGCCCGACGGCGGCGACAAGCTGCCGGACGCGGACCTGAAGGCGATCGCGGACTGGATCGACCTCGGCGCGCCCTACGACGCGCCGCTGGCCGGCCAGGACGACGCCACGCCAGCCGCGGGCGAGACGGCACACTGGGCGTACCGGCCGGTCGGGAACCCCGCGCCGCCAGCGGTTCGGAACGCCACCTGGCCCCGCGACCCGATCGACCGGTTCGTCCTGGCGAAGCTGGAAGCTGCCGGACTTCGGCCCGCCGCACCGGCCGACAAGCGGACGCTCGTCCGCCGGGTCACATTCGACCTGACCGGGCTGCCGCCGACGCCGGAGGAGGCCGAGGCGTTCGTTCAGGACAATTCGCCGGACGCCTACGCGAAGCTGATCGACCGCCTGCTGGCGTCGCCGGCCTACGGCCAGCGGTGGGGCCGGCACTGGCTGGACCTGGTGCGGTACTGCGACTCGTTCGACGCTCGCGGGTTCGGCAGCGACGGCGACTGCGCCGACGCCTGGCGATACCGCGACTGGGTGGTGGACGCCATCAACCGCGACCTGCCGTATGACCGGTTCGTGCGGATGCAGGTCGCCGGGGACGTGCTCGACCTGCCGCCGAACGAGCGGCCGGCCGGGGTCGTCGCCACGGGGATGCTCGCCATCGGCAACTGGGGCGGCGGCGACGCGGACAAGGAGAAGCTGCTCACGGACATCGTGGACGACCAGATCGACGTGGTCGGCCGCTCGGTCCTGGGACTCACAGTCGCCTGCGCGCGCTGCCACGATCACAAGTTCGACCCGATCAGCACGAAGGATTACTACGCGCTGGCGGGCATCTTCTTCAGCACGCACATCCTGCCGAGCGTCGGCGCGAAGACTGGTGGCCCGCCGATGCTCCGCGTCCCGGTGGAGACGCCGACCGAGCGTGCGAAACGGGCCGAGACGGAGGCGAAGCTTCAGGCGGTGGAGCGAGCCACGGCCGATACGACCGCGAAGGCGCGGGCGGTCGTGCTGGCGCGGCTGCGGGAGGAATTGCCCGAACACCTACTGGCTGCCCACGACGGTCGGGAGGGCGACGGCCTGGACCCCCGGTGGCTGCGGCTCGCGGAGGATCCGTCCCGCCCGCCGGCCGGAGCGGTTCTGTCGAAGTTCGCCCTGGACGTGGCAGGGAAGAAGGGACTTCGGAACTGGCGCGGGGCAACTGACCCGCCGTCGTTCGTGGTCAACGCGACCGGGTCCGAAGCGAAGTTCGCGACGATCACCATGCCGCCGCGAACGGTAGCGGTCCACCCCGGCCCGGGCACGGACGTGGCGGTGGCCTGGACGGCACCCGCGGCCGGTGAGGTCGAGGCGTCCGCGGTGGTGACCGACCACGACGCGAACTGCGGCGACGGGTTCGCGTGGGAGTTGCGGCGCGGCGCGGCAAAGCTCGCCGGCGGGGAGGTCGGCAACGGCCGCAAGGACGCCTTCACGGGCCGGGCTTCTGTCGCGGCCGGGGACCGGCTCGTACTCGTGATCCGGCGGCGGGCCGAGTACTCGTGCGACACGACGGGCGTGGAGTTCAAGGTCCGTGCTGCGGGGAAGGAATACGACCTGGCGGCCGACTGGCTCGCCGCGACCCCGCCGACCGCCCGGCTTGGGCCGTGGTCGGTGGAGGAGGTCAGCCCGGCCGCGCCGTTGCCAGCGAAGGTGGCAGAGGCCGCAGCGGCGTGGGCCGCCGCACGCAAGCAGGCACCCGAGCGCGCCGGGCTGGAGGCCGCCGCCCGCGCGTACGCCGAGGCTGTTGTGGCCGGCGGCGGGGTGCCGTTCCTGCCGGCCGACGGCGCCGCGGCGGAGTTCTTCGACGCCGCGGCTCGCACCGAACTGGGTCGGCTCGGCGCCGAGGCGGCCGCGCAGCGGAAGGTGCTGGCCGCGCCCCGGCCGACCGCCAACGCGGCGCAGGAGGGCGGCGTCCCCGGCAGCCCGCACGCCGGGCTTCACGACGTGAAGGTCCACGTCCGCGGCCAGTACGACCGGCTCGGCGAGCTGGTGCCGCGCGGCTTCCCGGAAATGGTCCGCGGGGCGAACCCGCCGGCGATCACGTCCGGCAGTGGGCGGAAGGAGCTGGCCGACTGGCTGACCCGGCCGGAGCATCCGCTGACGGCGCGGGTGATCGTCAACCGGGTCTGGCAGTACCACTTTGGCGAGGGCATCGTCCGCACGCCGAGCAACTTCGGGGCGCTCGGCGAGAAGCCGACGCACCCGGAGTTGCTCGACCACCTGGCCCGCACGTTCGTCGCGGACGGCTGGTCGCTGAAGAAGCTGCACCGGCGAATCCTGCTCTCCGGGACGTATCGACAGTCCTCGATCCTCGATCCTCGATCCTCGATCCTTCAAACTGACCCGGACAACCGCCTCTGGGGCCGCTACCCGCGGCGGCGGCTCGAAGCCGAGGCGATCCGCGACAGCCTGCTGGCGGTGGCTGGGAAGCTCGACCCGTCCCGCGGTGGCCCGTCGCTGCGGGACTTCGCCAGCCCGCGGCGGACGCTGTACCTGACGACGATCCGCTCCGACCGGACCGGGTTCGGGCCGCTGTTCGACATGGCCGACAGCACCGCCCCGGTCGATAAGCGGACGGTGTCCACCGTCGCCCCGCAGGCGCTGTTCCTGATGAACCACCCGTTCGTGAAACAACAGGCCGAGGCATTCGCCGACCGTGTTCTCGCGCGTCCCGAGGCCGACCGGCTGGACTACGCCCACCGGGTCGCGTTCGGCCGCCCGCCGACGGACGCGGAACGGGCGCTGGGCCTGGACGTGGTCAAGCCCGGCGGCCGCGAGGCGTGGGCAGCATGGTGCCACCTGCTGATGCAGGCCAACGAGTTCGTAACCGTCGAGTGATGTATGCTCCCCGACCGCCGGCACGCGCTGTTCAGCTTCGCCAACGGGTTCGGCCTGATCGGGCTGGCCAACGTCCTCTCCGCCTCAGAGGAACGGGCGGCGGACCCGCTCGCCGTGCGCAAGCCGCACTTCGAGCCGAAGGCGAAGCGGCTCATCTTCCTGTTCATGTCCGGCGGCCCGTCGCACGTGGACCTGTTCGACCCGAAGCCGAAGCTCAAGCAGTTCGTCGGCAAGCCGCTGCCGTTCGAGCAGCCGAAGCTCGTCCGGACTCGCACCGTCAACTGCCTGCCGTCGCCGTTCAAGTTCGCGAAGCACGGGCAGGCCGGGATCGAGGTCAGCGAACTATTCCCTCACCTGGCGAAGCAGGCAGACAAGCTTTGCGTGCTGCGCGGGATGGTGGCGGACAACATCAACCACAACGGCGCCTGCCTCCAGATGAACACCGGCGAGCAGGCGTTCTCCCGGCCGGCGCTGGGGTCGTGGCTCCTGTACGGCCTGGGCACCGAGAACCGCAGCCTGCCCGGGTTCGTGGTCGTCAGCCCGTCGCAGCCGGCCCAGGGCGCGCCGCTCTGGAGCAACAGTTTCCTGCCGGCCGCGTACCAGGGGACGCTGGTGTCGAACCTGGAGAAGCCGGTCGAGAACCTGGCCGACGGCGACTCCGCGAATCAGCGCCGGCAACTCGACGCCCTGCAGAAGTTGAACGACCTGCACCGGCAAGGCCGCGAGGGGGACACTCAACTTGCCGGACGGATCGCCAGCTTCGAGCTGGCGTTCCGGATGCAGCGCGAGGCGCCCGAGGCGTTCGGCATCGAGGGCGAGATGAAGGCGACGCGCGACCTCTACGGCGTCGGCGACCCGACGACGGACATCTTCGCGAAGCAATGCCTGATGGCGCGCCGGCTGGTCGAGCGCGGGGTGCGGGTGGTGCAGGTGTACCACACGCAGACCGCCAAGCGATCGAGCTGCCAGCTCTGGGACCAGCACGGCGGGTTGAAGTCCGAACTGCCGGCCAACTGCGCCGCGACGGACCGGCCCATCGCCGGTCTACTGGCCGACCTGCACGCGCGGGGCCTGCTCCAGGACACGCTGGTCGTCTGGGGCGGCGAGTTCGGCCGTACCCCGACCGCCGAGGGGAGCGACGGTCGGGAGCATCACCCATTCGGGTTCACGATGTGGCTGGCCGGCGGCGGGGTGAAGGCCGGGTTCAGTTACGGCAAGACCGACGAGTTCGGCTGGCACGCGGTCGAGGAGAAGGTCCATGTCCACGACCTGCACGCAACCATCCTGCACCAGATGGGGCTGGACCACGAGAAGCTGACGTACCGCCACGCCGGCCGGGACTACCGGCTGACCGACGTCCACGGTAGGGTGGTAGACGACGTCCTGGCCTAGACACCCGATCCCGAGGTGCGTCATGCGGGTAGCGCTGCTGGTGGTGGGGGTCGTGAACCTGGCCCTGGTGTGCATGGTCGCCGCGCAGAACCACCACCTCGCGGAGGCCGTCCGGGCGCGGCCGCCGGTCGAGCGCGAGGTCCGGCCCGCCGTGGCCGTGCCGGACGCCGACGCCGACGCCGAGGCGAAGCGGGCTGCGACCGCCCGGGAGTTGCAGCGGGAACTGGCCGCAGTCAAAGCGGAGTTGACCGCGCTGCGGACCGCGGTGGTGGCACTGGACACGAAGACCGGGAAGGGGAGTGAGGAGTTGCGAGCGGACGTCCGGGCCGCGGCGGCCCGGGCGGACCAGGTGGCGAAAGTGCTGGAGCGGGCTGGCAACAAACCGGATGCGCCGCCGACCGACGCGAAGCAACTGGAGACGCTGACCGCCGAGCTGCGGCGACTCAACGAGCAGTTCCGGCGCGTCATCGACTTCGCCGGGGTGCGGTGAGGTGTGGACGGCAAACTCCCGCTGGGCCGCGTGGCTCTGTGTGGCGGTCGCCCTGTCATCCGGATGCGGCCGGACGCCGCCCAGTGTGCCCGACCGGCCGGCCGCGGAGCCCGTGACGAGCGGCCCGTGGCGGCGGCCCGCGACTGGGCGGCCCGCCGAGCCGGTCTGGGGCCTCGACGGCGGGGTGGCCGTCGGCCTGTGGCCGACGAGCGGCCCGCGTGGGCTGATCCGCGTCTACGCCCCATACCTGGGACAGCCGCACCCCCGGATGGTCAACTTCATCTCGATTGAGCCGTCCGTCCGCGGCGTCCGCGGCCAGTCCGAACTGGAGGTCGGGCGGGATGGCAAACCCGGCCTGGCCATGTGGAGCGGCGACGAGCACGACGCGGCGACGGCCGGGCGCGACCCGTCGGACCCGGCGCCGGGGACGGTCGAACAGATCGACGGGGTTGGAGCATTGACCGTTTACATGGCGACCGAGCCGTTCCGAAACGGGGCACGGCCGGTTGTCCGCATCACTCTGCGGGCCGACCGGCCGCACGAGGTCGGGTTGCGGGTCCACGCCGCGCCGGGCAGCGCCCCGATGGACTCATGCGTGCTGTCCGCGACCATGGGCAACTACGGGCGACTCCGCCGGCTGTGGCTGCGCGACGAGGTGGTGGACGCGCGGAAGGTGTGGCCGACCTTCGACCCGGACCCGCTCGGGTTTGCCCCGTGGCGGAAGTGGGACCGCGACCGGCTGCTCAACCGAGACGGGCAACTCGTGGTCGCCGCCACGTCTGATGAGTCGAATCCGGCCGGGGGCGCCTACGACCCCGCGGTTCGGCCGCACTGGCGGTATCAGGGTCGGCCGGCGACCCAGTACTGGCGGACCGCCGACGCCCCTGGGGCCGTCGTCCGGGTGAACGGCCGGGACACCTACTGGGG